>NZ_JBFHKV010000043.1:0-17485 GCF_041595215.1 Stieleria sp.
ACTCAATTGTCGAGCCAGACGAGGACATCACGGTCACGATTCTTTCCAACTTCGCCTATTCCCTTGATCCTGCCACGTCCTCCGCGTCATCCTTGATCTTGAACGATGACATCAGTCAGATTTCTATTCTGGGGCCCGCAGGCGCAGTCACGGAGGACGGTGCTGAAACAGTCACTTTTACAGTGACTCGGGATAACGTTTCTTCGGAAACACCTGCCCTTTCAGTTGATTTTGCGGCGACGGGTTCTGCAACACCGGGTGTCGATTATTCGATGACTCATAGCGGATCGATCTCCTTCCCAGTTGGAGTAGAGGCTGTGACTGTTGTTGTCACACCGAATCAGGACGACATAGTGGAGTTAGATGAAACCGTTGTCCTTTCAGTCGCACCGGCGCCAGGTGGGCAATACCTGGTTGGTAGCCCCAACTCGGCGACAGGCGTGATTTTCAATGATGACTCCGCCGCATTTTCAATCGATGACTCGGTGGTTTTCGAAGGCAATAGTGGGCAGGTCATCACGAGATTTACCGTGACGCTGAACCATTCGGTAGATGTCCCCGTTTCTGTCGACTACGCCACGGCTGACGGTTCTGCGACGACTTCAGACAACGACTACCTGAACCTCAGTGGCTCGCTGCAGTTCGATGGCAACACATCGATCACAGAATCGTTTAACGTCAGCGTGGTCGGGGATGTCTTCGCTGAGCCGGATGAGACCTTCCTCGTCCTGTTGAGCAATGTTCAATCATCAGGCCGCGATGTGACGATAAGCGACGGCAGCGGACTCGGTACCATTTTGAACGATGACTTGGGACTGGCCTCTGTTCCCGTTGAGAGCGTTGTTTACTTCAACGAAGACGCCCAATCGGAACTTGATTACACTCCCGATTCGACGGGGCAACGCTCGATCATTCGAAAAATTCAGGTGACATTTGCGGGGGCGGTGAACATCGCTCCAGGTCCCGTCCAAGGGGACGGTTTTGTCGTTGAGTCATCAGCCGGATCGCGCGTCCAGCTTGAGGTGCTCAATTCCGAACTGGTCAATGGAAAACAGGTCGTCGTCCTTGGATTCGCAGGGACGACTTTGATCGAAGCCATCTCGGCCTCGCAGGCAGAGCTTTCTCCAATGTTGGTCGACGGCCTCTACACCCTGATGGTCGACGGATCGGAATTCGGCATCGATGCCAACGGCGATGCGCCCGGCGTGTCCTCCATCGATGAGTTCCATCGCCTGTTTGGCGACATTGACGGCGACGGAACCGTCCTCGGTCGGGACAACAGTAAGTTTGTAAAGTACCGACGAGACTTGCGTTTCGACGAGATCTTTGATTACGACAGTGATGACGAGACTCAAGATCGTGATGACAATATTGAGTTCAAAGCCCGTTTTGGCACTCGCTTGTTCTGATCGCCAACGATCGATAACACTCCCAGCCGTCCCCTCCCATTTTTTTGCCAACTCCAGCTGGCGCGTCATCTTTTTTCCATCCAGGCCTTTCTCACGCCGCAAGTGCAACCATCGCTTAACCTGCGGCCCTCCAGTGACTCGTGTTTTCAACCGCCTTTGACCAGATTGGCTCCGACCCAATAACCCCAGTGGCCTCGCGACAACACATTCCGCCCCTGGTAACCCTGATCGGCGATGTGCATGCCGACGATGTTGCCCCCGGAGGTCGAATAGCGGAGAAAGATGAAGGAGTGTCCGATCCCGCGAGGCCGTTTGTTGTCGCGGACAAGTTCGTAGTTGGACTTGGTGCTCCAGGTTTGGATCACGGCACCCGGCTTCAGGTTGCCGGCCCAGATTCCCTGCTGCTCGACGAGCGTGCCAAGCTTGGCATACGCCATCGCTCCGGCGGCACCTTTGCCACGATATTTTTCGGGAAGATTAAACCAAGAATTCGTCTTGGTGTTGATGAACGAGCCCCACAGTCGGCCAAAGGACGTGCGACTGGACAGCGATGGAAGGGCGACGCCCACCTGGATCGCAGCCGCTTTGACCCGGTTGTAGGCGATTTGGTAGCACAACCCGTTGGGATACTTTTCACTATTGCTCAAGGCGTTGTACAGTTCGACCACCTTGTTTCCGAACCCGTTTCCTTGTGGCTGGGGAGCACCGGTGGGCAAAAAGATCATCCCGGACTTCTTCGCCGCATCGTAGGTTGCCCCACGAAAATGAACGTATTTTTGTCCACGCGAAGGCCGGGGGCACTGGACGTAATTGACCAGATACCAGTTGATCTCGGCTGACTTCAGCGTGCCAAAGTTGAACCGGATCAGTTCTTTGGCGTCGAGTCCATGGTCCTTGGCAATCGAGGCGAAGGTTTCGCCTTCCTTCTGGCCTACTTGATAGGGGACCGGTTGTTGGTCGGTCGTCGGAGCGGGCGGCCAGGGCGCCTTTCTCGCCGGTTCTTGAATCGTTGCCATTGTCGTTTCGTCCGTTGGGTTTGCGTGGAGTTCAGAGGGGACCCGCCCCGTGATTGGGCCGTCGCGTGACCGCGGCCAGCAGAATCGGGCGAAACACACCTCGTTCAGTTTTCCAAGCGAACCGTCAATGGTTTTGTTTCAAGAATAACGCTGCCTTGCAGAAAAGTTTTCGTCTGGCCGAATTTGTTCGACGCGGCGCCCGAGGTAACCGCCGCGAGTTCGGTTTCGATTGCACGTTGCTCGCCGGGGCAACGATTCTGCGATGAGACTCATAGGACACATCGGACTGATAGGTCCCATAAGTCCCATCGAACGGGCCCCTTCGGTTGGAACGACTGTCGATGGAGGGCATTGCAAGGCGAGTCGCGCCAGCGAGACGTCGCGTTACGGCTGCTTTTGCTGCAGCGTCTCGATCAGGTAGTCCGTCGGTGTCTCGTGCTCGACGTGGGACGCGCCGGGATAGACCAACTCACAGGCGACGCCATTCGCTTTGCAGTGCTCCTGCAGCTTGACCCCGAAATTGGCGGTGTGCGTCGGGTCTTGCTGGTTTTCTCCGATGGCAGGGGGCCGTGAGTAGATCAGGTAGACGCCGGGATCGTCTTTGTCGACTAGGGCGAAGGGTGAATATTCGGCGATCCACGGTAGAATCGTTTCGCGACCCTCCAAGAACTTCGCAAAGCTGCCGAAGCCAAAGGCGTGACCGCCGTAACGACTATTGGGTGTCCACTCCTTCATCTGCTTCGGATCGAGTGTCGTTTGGGCGCCCGTCACCGCCGCGCACCAGAGACGCGTGGATTCGCGGCCGACGGGATCGTCGCTATCGGGGTCGGCGAGGTCATCGTGAAAGGCGATCCATAAACTCGAACAGGCGCCGGCCGAGCCGCCTGCGGCGCCGATACGCTGCTTGTCGAGGTTCCACTCCTCGGACTTGCTGCGGACGAACTGAAGCGCACGTGCGGCGTCGTGCAGCGGCGCTTTCACCGGCGGCTCGATTCCGGCTTGGACCGCCTGCTTGACGTAACGGTAGTTGCACGCGGCAACAGAGATCCCCGCCTTCAACAGCGCGTTCACGTCAGCAAATCGGTGCACACGTTCCTTCGATCCGCCCTGCCATCCCCCGCCGTGGATCACAAAGACGAGTGGTGTTGCGGTGTCCGACTCGGCCTTCCAGAAATCAACGACGTGCCGCGGATGATCACCATACTTCACTTCCGAAAACGTCGGTTTGGGGACCGAGGCATCATATTGCGGCCCAAGTGGCTTCGCCGCTTTCTTCGATGGGGCCGCGTCTTGACCGAGCAAGGTCGCCGAACCGGCAACGAGGACGGCGAGCAAATAGATAGGCAACGTTCTCATGGAGTCTTCCTGGTGATTGAAATGTTCGAAGAGGGGACCGCCCACTGGCGATCCGAAACGCATCATGTTCTTTCGATTTTAGCCTGCATGCGTTCCGGCTCGCACCACCGCGTTGAAATCAGAGCATCGACTCAATCGCCCAATGGGCGGAAAATCAGGAACGAAGTTCCGCCAGGTCATTCTGCATGCCGCTGAGGATGGCGCCCGAGTCGGAGCCGAAGGCGAGCAGCCGGAAGCCCTGTGCTTTGTGTTGCTGGATGAATCCATTTTTGGTCAGAATTCCCGCCGATTTGCCCTGCCGATCACAGCAGTCGATGACGTGTTGAAAGGCGTTGGCGACATCGGGGTGCCCGAAGTCGGCGGGGTGTCCCATGTTGACCGAAAGATCCAGCGGGCCGACGAACAACACGTCGACGCCCTCGACCGCCGCGATCTCCTCGGCCGCCTCGACCGCTTCGGGCGTTTCGATTTGGACGATGACCAGGCTCTTGTCGTTCGCTTCCTGAAAGTACTGCTGCCAGTTCCGGCCGTAGTCGGTCGCGCGGATCACCCCGGCGACGCCGCGGCGACCCAGCGGTGGGTACTTCATGCAACGCACCGCGTTTCGAGCTTCGTCGGCCGAGCTGACATAGGGGAACATGATTCCGGCCGCCCCGCTGTCCATCACGAATTTGACCGTGTCGGGGTCGACCGAACGAAGACGCACGACCGGCGCGGCGTTGCCGGCGCTGCAGGCCAGCAGCATCCCGCGCAGATCGGCCAGCGAACCGGATCCATGTTCAAGATCAATCAGCAGCCAATCGAAACCGACGCCGGCGGCAATCTCAACGGCCGTCGCGGAGCCCAGGTTGAGAAAGGTGCCGGCAAGGGGTTCGCGACGCAATCGCTGTTTGTCGATCCACTGCATTTGCATGCTGGTTTTCCTGGTCGAAAGATGAAGTGGTCAAAAAATGAAGTGGTCAAAAAATGAAGTGGTCAAAAAATGGAATGGTCAAAAAATGGTGTTCCTTTGTGCTTGCAAAATGGTTCTTTGGACGCGCTGATTTTTTGACCAACCCATTTTTTGACCCACCGCTCGCTGCCATCTCTTTCAACGTTTCCAACGGTGCCGTCCAACTGATCCATTGATTCGTGTGCGTCGGCTACGGTAGTTGATCGAACGTGTAGAACGGCAAGTTCAGCTCCTTCGCTTTGCTAAAGATCTGAGTCAGTGCTTCGGGAGTCACGAAGTGGCCTCCGTCGGGTTTCGTCGCGCAAATGCGGTGCGCGTAGAATACGATGATTTCGTTGTTCTCTGCCGCGCGGATCAACGCTGCGTCGATCTGCTCGAAGGTGCGATCGGGACGAGTGGGAGCGTAGTCGATGCCCTTTGCGATCAGGCAACCTTGCTGGTGAATCCGGCTGGCTGGAACAAAGAACGCATCGACATCGCAGACGCGCTGCCCGTCGGCCACGTTCTTGCCGGTCCGCAGGTGTCGAAACACCGTTAACAATGTCTCGTCGGTGACGGCGTCGTTGCGGCTCATGGGATAGGCGAACGACGTCGGAGTGACTCCCGCAGCTTGAAACGCTTCCAATTGCGGGTGAATCTCGTTCCGCAGAAAGACGGCTGGTGGATGATCCTGGCAGTACTCGACGGCTTTCAGATGATGCACACTGTGCGAACCGATCGCGTGACCGTGGCTTCTGAGCTGGCCGATGGCTTCGACTGCCTGTTCGTCAATTTTGCCGCTGATAAAGAACGTCGCGTTGACACCGAACCGGTCAAACAATGGTAGCGCACTGACCCAATCGTCAAAATTTCGGTCGTCGAAGGTCATCACGACGCCACCGCGATCGACGTCAAACCCCGATGATCGAGGTTCTTCGCCAGACGCATCAGGTGACGAGCAGGCCGCAGCCAGCACTGCGACGACAACGAACACGAAATGTTTTCGGTTCATGTCCATTCACCCGCTTTGCCGGAGAACTTGGCTTTCACCAAGTCACCAAATTGGGCGCAGGCGTCATCGATTTCAGTCAGGAGTGTTTCCATTGATTGGCCGGCCGCGTTGCGGGCGGTCGGGATCATGGTCTGGCATTCGAAGGAATCCATGCTGCGGGCGGCGTCCAACAGCCTGGGCGTGTCCTCCATCGGCACCGCAAGAAACCCGTGCTTGTCCGCGTGAATCAACGTTCCCGGTGTGATCGGCGTGCCGAACGCTTCGACGTCGCAGCCCCATCGAACCGGGGTGCTGTAAGCATGCCCGACGCTCAATCTGCGGGCCAACGCTTTGAAGCCTGCATTGGTCATTTCATCGACGTCACGAATGGAACCGTCCACGATCGCCCCGACACAGCCGAGGGCTCGATGGATATTGCTGTTCACTTCACCCCAAAAGGCACCGAAGGTCGCCGGTTTGTCCAGATCCTGCACGACAACGATCTTGGGTCCCGGCATCGACGCCACGTAGCGTCGGTATTCGCTCCACGCATTGGTGTTTGCCGTCTTGTGATCGGGGTTGCCCGGTTCGATCACGACCGTCACGGCGTAACCGATCATGGGGCCCATCTGTGGCATGAAGTCGTGGGTTTCTTCAAGGTTGAAACACTCCCGACCGGCATCCCGCGCAGTGATCTGTTCCCAGCCGTTGTAAATGGTGGGCGTATTCCAGCGTTTTAGTTCCAGCAGATCCGCGTGACTCAGCGGTAGAGGAGTGTCGTTCATGGGGCGAGTGTCAGCGATTGTGCATCAGGAAGTCAGGGAGGACGCGACAAGTCAATGCAGCCAGGTCAGTGCTGGCTCATGCGACGCTGGATCTCTTCGTCGTCGACGTCTTCGATGTGAGTCCCCAAACACCAATCGTATCCGTAGGGATCCGTCAGCGTGACCATGCGATCGCCGTAAAACTGATCGGCCAATTCTCGCTTGACAGTCATCCCGGCATCGATTGCCTGCTTGGCCATCGAATCGACGTCTTCCACGTACAGAGTCAGTGTCAGCGGACAGCCGCCGAGTGACTTTGCACCTTGGAAACCCCAATCGGGATTCTCTTCGGCCAGCATGATGCGAGTCCTACCGATGATGACTTCGGCGTGACCAACGTCACCCGTGGGCATCTTCAACACGGTGCCTTTGCGACCGCCAAACGCACGAGCGTAGAAGTCGATCGCTTCCGCCGCGTTCTGCACGATCAGATAGGGGATGAAACCTTCGCTATTGGGCGGAATCTTTTGAACGGTCATCTCGGAAGCTCGCAGTGGTAGACGGTGGCATCACTGCGACATTGTCCCATCGCAAGGTTGGTGCGTCAACGATCACGGGCTTCAGGCCCGGTTCGATTGCTTGTGTGGTCAGAAAATGAATGGGTCAAAAGATGGGTTGGTCAAAAGATGGGTTGGTCAAAAGATGGGTTGGTCAAAAAATGGGGGCAACAAATGGGATGATCAAGATATGGGGGCGAGGAATGGGTGGGGCAAGACTGTAGGTGGGGCTGCTGCAACGCGTCTGGCGATCGTTTTGCATTTCAAGCTTGCACAAAAAAACTCCCGGCCAGTTTTCGTGGCCGAGAGTTTTGATTGATCGTCCGTTGCGTCGAATCGGCGACGGATTGGTTTCAGACTATTGATTCAGTTGTTCCTGAATCGTTTCGCGTCCAGCTCGGGTTCCGAGAGCGCCCCAAAGTCCGTAGGGACTTTTTGAACCCGGTGACGATGTAATATCGGCAGGCGCCAGCCAAACCATTTCGTGGTGCGAGTCACCGGCTTCGATCGAGTCGGTGATAAACACCACCGCGCCATCGCCCATCAAGATATGAGCGCCGCCCTGGTGTCGACTCGATGGCGGGAACATCCCGGTTTCGCCGACGCTGCTTCCCCCGCCGATCGGCGCGTTGGGGGGAAGGATGGTGTGGCAGCCGCTGAAGTTTGGGCGAAAGTCGGCCCATTTGAAACCTCGGCCGTTGGTCGAGTTTTCGACCGGCGTGGTCGGAGCCCAGAATCCCGGATTATCCGGATCGATTTGGTTGTTGTCGATGCAATAGCTCGGGTTCAATCGGATCTCGTCGGGAGGATTGCCGTTCAGGCTTTGGATTCCGCGCGTATCGCGATCACTGAGGTCGGTCAGAATCTCCCCAAACGCGATGGTGTTGGAAAGTCCGTCCAGGATGTCGCGGAACTTCGAGGATTTGTGGGCCACGAACGTTCCGCGGTTGGCTGCAAGTGAGCGTTGAACCCAAGCGGTCGTCGCGACCATTTCACCTCGGGTCGTGTGGTGCTGTTTCGAGCCGCGGATCGACCAATCGATCGAATCGCCCAGGCAGGCGGCGTAGTTGGTCCGGCCTTGACCCGGCAGGCCGACGCCGGGATCGCTGGGGCATCGCAGCATCGGGAGTTCGGTGACCCAAGGGCGGTACTGAATGAATTCGACAGTCGGTCCCATCGGAGGCCAGGCGACCGAGAGTGGCGTGTCGGGGTTGGTGGCGTCGACATAGCTCGGGTTTGAGATCTCATCCCAGAGTGCTTGCTGTTCCATAAACGGGGTCAGGCCGACCAGGGCACTCAGCCGCCAGGCATTCGAGTCGCCGTAGTTCGTCCACCAGTCGGTGGTCACCGAGACGACTCCGTACGGTGCGGCTCCGCCGTCCGGGCTCGCCGTGCCGACTCCGTGAATCGGCAGTTGTCGATAGGCGCTGTGGTAGTTGTGGATCGCGAGCCCCAACTGTTTGAAGTTATTGCTGCAGCTCATCCGACGAGCAGCCTCTCGTGCTGCTTGCACCGCAGGCAGTAAAAGTCCGACGAGGATGCCGATGATGGCGATGACGACCAATAGTTCCACCAGTGTAAAACCGTGGTTCGTCCGAGCGGGGCGTTTCATAGAAAGTATCTCAGTTGGAATTGCGAACGTGAATTCGAGTGTGAACAGAACGAACCTTTGTCTTGGTCAACAAATGTCGGCGTCGAAGCGAACCCTTTGAAAGGATGAACGCCATGTCTGAAGCAAAGAACCGCGGCTGTTGGGTGTGCACTGAGTACTTCCCGGGCGGACACGTGATTGCTGGAACATCGGCATCATGTTGGATCGATCGTTTCGAGCCGGACCCTGTCGTCAAGGGACCAAAGTTTCTGGAGATGTCACGCGAGACTGCTTGATGCCCGTCCCGGCCGCCTTGGCATCATCCTAGACCGATCGCGATGTGGGTTCTTGTCCGTGTGCGCGCCTCGGTCGGTGAATTGCGCACAAAGAACTGCGCACAGAGAACCCGGTTTCGGACCCGTCATCGTGTCGATGCCAGGGGAGGATGACGGTCCGGCTCGGGGGATGGTGCCGGGCGTTTGGTCACGGTGTTGGATGCCCGGTGGCTTTGGCGATTCCGTTTGGATGCGCCGGCCGGGGCCACGGAATCACAGCAGTGGCAGAATCCACAACGCCAAGCGATTCATTCCGGCAGATAAGCTTTCATTCGATCGATTTTCTCTTTTCCCGTAAGGGTCGCGACATCAGTGGTCAGCATCGGGTACCTCCAACGATAGTACTCGGCCAAGTCCTCACACAGTCTCAGAGCGGTCTTGGCGTATGCCGAGTTGGGCCCCGGCGTGTCCAACCGGCTGTGTGAACCCGCCACCAAGATGATTGCTTCGGGGGTGCTCTGCTCTTGAAAATATTCCATGTCCAAGCCTTGCCGGACGCCGGCGAGCACGCGATTTCCATCGACCTGCGCATACCCAAAGAAAGCCCGCACGTACACGTTCTCGATCTTTTGGATGCATCTGGAATAAATGAAATCCCCCATCGGTGGTCCGATTGCCTGGGCGACCGCGGCAGCATAGGCGGACCCGGATCCGCGTGTCCCACCCCAGCGTTCCAGTCGCCAAATCATCACTTGCAAATGCAGCATGTCGTCGTGCGGGAATCGTTCCAGGTAGTCACGAATCTCGTCATAGGTATCGTCGTAGCTGAATGACAAGTCGCGAGCCGCGTCGACGAAGTATTGGTAAGCGACGGCGGGAACATCGTCGATCGGTTGCAACTTGTGCCACGCTTCCATCGCCATCTTGTTTTGCGATTCAAACGTTTGCCAGCCGTTCTCCGACACGGAACTGGACCAGCCGTTGCCCCTGGCGTTCCAGGCTTTCGTGGTGCAATATCTCATCTTTGCTGTCAGTGCGAGTGGTGACTGAAGATCGCCCCACTCGGCGAAGCCCGCCAAACGTTTTTTAGTCGCGTCGAGGTCTGCTTCGGTGGCGTGATCATTTTCAAGAGCCTGTTCGGCGAAGAACCACGCCATGGCAATCTCCTCAACGAGCACTTTGTAGATTTGCTCTTTGGTCCGATTGAATCGCCGTTCAGGGAGAGCCCGAATCACGGCGTGCAACGCTTCCAAGTGATCGAACTGATTCTGCCGTGCCCAATTGCGCACGAGTTCCCCAAGGTAGTACAGACCTTGAGGGGCGTTCACGATGCGGGCGTAAAGGTCAATGGTCTGACCGTCATGGAACGCGATGACGTTACCGCAAGCGGCGACCACAGGTGTTCGATCGCCGAAACGTTTCGTCGGCGTCGGCCGCCCAAACGAGCGCGCGCCAAGGATGGCGTCATACATCACTCGCTCGGTGCCTCCGTCGGGCAGCGGGCGGTCAGCGAAACAGAGTTGTGTGCGGTGTGAGTGGGATTGATGAAGGTCGATGACGTCCACGATGTCCCAGTAGATCGATACCGGCCAAGTCTGGAGATCATTTCCGGGAGTGTTCGGGTCGTTGGGACGGCGATGACACGCATTTTTCTCGATCCACAAGTCATAGCCGCGCGAACAACGCACCATCAACGGTTCACCAGGATCAGCGAGCGGGACTTCGAAATCGTAGTCCAACGCCCCTCCCACGAGCTTGAACACGCGGCCGGTCTGTTCGTCATGCCAAGCCGCGATTCGGGTCGCTTCGGGAGAGATGGCTGGCATCGGAAGGCTCACGTCGACCTCGCCGATTTTCGCCGCGGTGGCCAATTCCGGGTCGGTCAGGTACAGATTGCCCGATTGGTCAACGACCGCGGCATGACCCGTTTCGGCTGCCACGCTGAGATGTTGAATGCTCTCGTTCAACGTTTTCGTTGCGGCAACGGAGGCGGTCGTGCAATCGACCAGATGAAGTTGTTTACCGGCGGCGACGATCATTCGAGAGTCCGAGCCGTCCGCTTGCTGCCCGAAAAAACCGACGTGGATTGCGCCGTCACCTGACGTTGGCAATGCAAGATGTTGAAACTTGCTCGCATCACCGGGTTCGTCCAATTCCGTCGGCGGCGTGCCGGGCAACGCCCACCACGGTCTCCACGGCAATCTTGAAATCCAAAGTCCGTTGTCGCCACCGACGACCAAGTGTCGTCCCGTCTTGTCTAGCCAAACCGTTGGGTTGGAAACCTCGGGCGGCATTGCAACACTCTCGCGGAGCACCGGCTGTCCGTCCTCTTCACCGAGGGCAAGTCGTGCCCATGTCAACGCTTTGCCGGTCAGGCCACTCGATGCGACCATCCAAGGGGCAGGTTGCTGGCTCGACTTTGCGTCTTCTATCCGCTTCTGATTCGTCTTGAGAATCTGATCGGCGATTTCGCCAATCGCTCCCGGCTTGATTTGACGCAGGAACCCACAGTCGGTCGGTTTGGTGGCTTGCCATTCGTCTTCGATCACCGGCCAGCGGTATTGGTTCGCAACAGCGGGCGCAGCGACCAGCGTTTCGCCCGCCGGAACTGAAAAGTGTTGCTCCGTTGTCACCGGTTCACAGCCTGTCAATGAGATCACGGCGATTGCCAACAGGCAGCATTTCGATAGACACTTCATTGTTCTTCCCCCTCTCCTGAATTGTCGCTGTCGTCAACGGATTCAACCGCGGAGTTGATCGAACGGAGCAATTGACCGAGTACAGAACGCGATCCCGGCCCGACCGGCGAGTTGGGAACAGCGACGGTCCCGGCTGGGGAATTCATACCGGGGGCGGGGCGGAAAAACTCGGGTGACCAGTCGGGACGCTCGAATTCGCTTGGTCCGTCCTCGTCATCTGGGTCTGCGTAGACCGCAAACCCCCGCGGGTCGTAGCCCAGCAGTTTCCGCTCTTGCGGCTGGAACCAGGTTTCGTAGGCATCACTTTCCATTATCAGCCGGTTCTCGGCGCTCAGTTTGGTAATCAATGCCACTGTCGCGTCGACCGGCGAAAGTCGAAACATCAGCGACGGGTGGGATCGGAGCGCCGGTACGATTTCCGACCAGTCAGCGGTCGCGCCGGTGAGATCGAGTTCGGTCAAGTAATCGGATTTGTCAATGATCGCCGTCAGTCCGCCTGGTTCGATCGTTGCACCGGCAAGTTCCACTCGGCTCAGATAGTCGAGCGGTCCCATGGCGTCAATCACCGATTGATTGATGGTGACGCCGCCGAGGCTGACGGAAGTGAGCCCCGGACTCTTCTTGAATTCTGGCAATGACCGCGCATCGATCTCGTTTCCGCCGAGCAGCAATTGTGTCCAGCCGCCTCGACTGATGATCCGAGCCGTCGTCGCGGCCGAAAGTCCACAATCTCTGAGATCCAAATCAGTCAGGGTCGCGGGGATGTCCCACTGTTGAACCAAGTCGTTGTCCAGAGCCGCCCCCGGAAGGGCAAGCTGCTGGAGCGATCGAAGCTGAAGGACGTCGTTGAACGCTTTGGATGATGCGGATGGATAAGCGATCGTCAACTTCGTCAACGCCTGAGCTTTCAACACCTCCGAGACGTTTTCATCATTCATCCCCTCGCCGCCTCCGATAAACCACTCCAATCCGGCGACACCACTGATTCGGATTTTCGAAAGCGGGCTCAATACCGCCAAACCGGGAAGCTGAGACGCGGCTTCCACATGCAGGTAATTTCCGACCGGACTGAGGACCAGGGGAGTCCGAAGTTCCGGCACGTTGATCAACCGCAATGCAGTGATTTGTGATTTCTTGTGCTGATCAAAAACGATCGTTTCAAGTTTGGATTGATTTTCAACCCTGATCGCGTTGATGTTCGAATTGATCTGCAGCGATTTAAGGTCTGCGACTTGGGCGGAGATTGAGTTGACAAACCCGACACCGACCTCGGCATTCCGCACGTCGATGCTCGTTGCCGATAGCTTTGCGATCTGGTCGGCCGCCTGTTTCGTCAGCGCACAGTATTGAAAGTCCAGTGATGCGATCGCGGGGTTTCCTTCCAGTGGGGAAAGGTCGACCTTGCGAAGATCACATCCTCGCAATGTCAACAGCGGCGGCCCGTTTAACTTTCCGAACTGGTCGATCACTCGTTGGCTGCACTCCGAGCTGATCGTCGGGTCATAGTCTGGGTCCCCGACTCCAGGGACGATCGTGCTGGTTCCGGCCAGATGCTCCATCGCGTCGCAGCCTTCGATTTGGATGGTTTCTAAGTCTTTGACGTAAAACGAGAAGGACTCGATCTGAGGGATCTCCTTCAACGTACAGTTGCGAACCCACGCATCGACCGGCATCTGGTCATTGTCAGCCATTCGGGTTTGCAGGTTGTGGTATTGCACTTTGATGTTTGCAAGTTTTGGCAGACGTTGTAGATCGAGGTCGACCAATTGAAACGAATCGAAACCGAAGTACTCCAGCTCGGGCATGTCGTGCACCGAGATCTGCAACAGGCTCGAGTTGAGTGGTTCGTCGAGTGATTGAAACGCGAGGCGCCGCAGTTGTGGCCAAGATTCGAGCTGGATTTCACCACCGGTTCCCGTTCTCGGTCGAGAGAGGACCAGCACTTCCAGTTGGTTCTTCAGTTCGCAATCCTGCCAAGCCTGGAGCGGGATCATCGTTTCCATGGCCATCAGCCGTGAGAGATGCGGCAGTTTCGCGAAACGCGGAAGCGCGTCCCCCGCAAGATTGGTATGCGAAATGTTGAGTTGCCGAAGCAGCGAACATTCAGTCAATGCCACGACGGTTTCCGCATCCAATTCGGTACCGGCGATGCGAAGATCTTGCAGATAACGCATCGAGGGCAGGCGGCTCAACGGTTTCTGGTCGTACTGGCCACCACCGATCCGCAGTGCTCTCAAGTAGGGCAACTTGCACATCAACTGCAGTTGTTCGTTTGACGGCTCTTGAAGATCGACAGCCGTTGTCCTCAGCCAGATCGTTCGCGCCGACGCGGGGACCCATTCGGTCAAAATCGCCGGCATGTACGACTGCCGCAAGACCTGCCCGTTCGTGGCCAGTTGATCGGCAATGACTTGGTCGGCTTCGGACTGTCGGACCAGCCATCGCCAATAGCCCATCGCCGAGGCGATCAGCGTGACGACAAACAACAAATCGGCGAGTGAAACTCGATTGGACTTCCTCACCGATGGCCGCAAATAGAACAATAGGATGGCCAAACACGCGAGGGCGATCGCCAGATTCCAGGCCAGCGCGCGGCCGTACCATCGGACTTGATCGGGACCGTTTGCGAAGGGATGGCGAATGTAGTAGCGAAACGGCCATCCCGCTTCGACCGGGGCGATGGCTTGCAGCCCGTCTTCGGTGCGAAAACCGAAGTCGAATGGCAACTCGGACCACTTTGCCGGGGTCGAATAACTGACGGAATACTGAAACGGCCAGTTGGCCGCGACCAGCACCGAAATCACGACCGCCGATGCGATCCATCGGGCATGGGATTGCCGACCGGGTGTGCCGCTAGGCGGTGAAGCCTTTTCTAGCGGTGGGGCGTCAGCGGTCGGGTGTTCGGCGGACGACGGGGACGCGGAGGGCTCGCGTTCTGCCCGTAAACGTTGGGAAAACACCGCAAAGAAGCGTTTCAAAGCGTTCGGTTTGCCGGTGGCGGGGGCCGCTGTTGTCCTTTGTTTGTCGGATCTCTGTTTGTCGGTTCTCTGTTTGTCGCCGCCGGACTCACCGCTGGTCTGCTCTCCACGAGCAGAATTCGTCTTCTCGGTCACTGCTAATCTCTGCTTCTCTTGCCGCCGTTTTCCATGCCGCTACATGGTTAGTGTGTATCCACCCGGAGTATACACGGTTCGGCGGTCGCCGTTGCAGACGTTGCCCCTGAATCGGGACCCGATCTGTCAAACGGCCTGACAGGTGCACGAAGCAGCCAAACGCCATCACGCATTCGCAAGCGAAGCGTTCGTTCGAAGGCGTCTTGAGACGGTGAGTGCCGGCATCACGCCATGCGTCGGTTCAGCCACTACCGCGGGCCGCGGGGAAGATGCTCAACCAGGTATCTGGCGATGAGCATTCGGACATGCAATTCCGATCCCTTGCCTTCGCGAAGGCCGTGGTCACGATTGGGATAGACCATGTAGTCGAAGCGTTTGCCGAGTTCGATCAACCGATCCACCAGCCCTTCGATGATCTGAATGTGCGTGTTCGTTTCGCCGGAGCCCGTGACGATCAGCAGGTCGCCCTTGAGGCCTTCGGCGAAATGGAGCGGAGCCGACCGCTCGTAGCCGTCCGGGTTGACCTCGCGGGTCCGCATGTAAATTTCCTGGAACCATGCGTTGTACAAGTGTGGTTGGGGCTTGGGGACGACGGCGATTCCGACGTGGTAGTCGTCGGGCTTGCGAAACATGGCGTTCAAGGTGTTGGACCCTCCGCCGCTCCAGCCCCAAATGCCGACCCGCGACAGATCAACATACGGTCGTGAGCGGCCGAGTTCTTTCAGCCCCGCCGCCTGGTCTTCCGTCGAAAGTGGACCCAAGCTGCCGAAGATCGATCGCCGCCATGCCGCGCCTTTGGGCGCGGGGGTGCCGCGATTGTCGATCGAGACGACGAGGTAACCGAGGTCGGCGACGACTCGATGAAAGTGATTTTGAGCGGCGCCCCACTGGTCCAGCACCGTCTGCGCATATGGCTCACCGTAAACGTAAATAAAGACAGGGTACTTTTTCGACGCATCAAAGTCCTTCGGCTTGATCATCCAGGCATCCATCGAGACACCGCCATCGATTTCCAGCCGGATGAATTCAGTCGGGGGCGTCATCAGCGTCTCGGCCCGATCGCGTAGTTCGCGGTTGTCTTCCAGCACGCGCACCACCTTGTGTCCTTCCAATTCGACCAAGTCGACGACCGGCGGTTGGTCGATCGTGGAATAGGTGTGAAAGGCCCATTTGGCATCGGGAGAAAACTCGTAGTCGTGCGTCCCCGGTTGATCGGCGGGTGTGATCCGCTCCAGCGTCCCCGATCCGTCGAGGGGGACTCGGTACAAGTATTTTCTCGGCCCATCGTCGGGTGCGGCGTAGAAGTAATACCAACCGCCCGGTTCATCGACGACGGCCCGATCAATGATGTCGTACTCGCCCGGTGTGAGCAGGGCCAACGCTTTGCCGTCGCGTGAATAGAGGAATGCGTGCCGCCAGCCGTCTTTTTCGCTGATGACGATGAACGCCTGGCCGTCCCGAACCCATGTCAGACCCGAGTTCTTTCCCTGGCTGCCTACCGCCCATGCGGAGTTGGTTTCACGAAAGATCTCTTTCATCGGGCCATCGACGCTTCCCAACAAGAAGACTCGTTCGTCGCGAAAACGACTCTTCTTTTCGACCAGCACTTCGTCCGAGTTTCCTGCCCAATCGACTTGCCCGAGATAAAAGCCGTCTGGGCTGGATTCGATCGGCAACCATTTCAGTTCGCCCCCATCGATTTCGACAACGCCGACGCGGAGCGCGTTGATTTTTTCACCGACGCGAGCAAAACGCCGATGTCGGACGCTCGGATAGGAGGGATCGTCTGGCACCAGCATCGGGCGCATTCGGACGTCGGTCGCGTCTGACTCGATGAACACCACGCGTGTCCCGTCGGGGCTCCATCGGGGATCACCAATCGATATGTCTCGATCGGGCGAACGTTGCGTCAATCGGGTTCGCTGATCGGTTTTCAGATCGCGGACGAACAGTTCCTGATCTCGAATTTCCAGGCGGTACTTGCCATCGGGTGACGTCAATCCCCGACGGGACGTTCGCGGCGTGGCCGGCGATTCGACTTCCGCGTGTTCGCCCGTCCGGACGTCATACCGCAGCAACCGCGATTGGTCGGAATTCGGATCCTGTTGACGAACGGTGTATCCCGAACTGTCGGGCAACCATTTTCCCTCAAAGTCTTTCGCCCGATATTGCCCCTTCTCGTAAATCGCTTTCAGCCGTGGTTCGGCTTCCGAGACCCAGGCTGAATCGTCGGCGGAGTGTGCCGGCAGTGGACCGAGTCCGATCGCAGCACTTGCAATCAGGGAGAAAAGCGTGACCGGGAATCCTTGTCTCGGCATCATGGGAGATCGCTCGCAGTTGGGGCCAATGGCTGATAGGACGCAGGGCTTCGGCAAGCGAGTGAAACAGAGTTGATTGATGCGTTTCACCCGTCCCTCGGCTGCCTTCGCCCGACATCGTAGTCGCTTGGCGGCGCGTCTTCTTGTTCGTGCGCACGCGTCCATCGGTGATTTGCGCACATCGCGACGCCGCACATCGTCATCGACGGGGGGGCCGGGCGATGGCTTAACCGTGGTTCGAATGATCCGATCGGCCGTTTCCGTTGCTCGTGCAGTGCTCGCTGAGGAAGTCGACCAGCCGGTTCGGTGCAAAAGGTTTCATCAGGAAGATCACCGCCTGGAAGCTCGCCAGTTGAGCCAGGACGTCTTCGTCACGATGTCCGCTAATCACAACGGTCGGGACGGCGGTTCCTTGTTCGGTGAGTTGGGTCAGCAGATCAATTCCGCTCATTTTGGGCAGTCGCA
>NZ_JBFHKV010000044.1:0-17327 GCF_041595215.1 Stieleria sp.
ATCATCGGCCAGCGTCACGCGCTGGAGATGATCGCCAAACGCATCCAAACGTCGCGGGCAAGCTTGGACAACCCCGGCAAACCGATCGGCGTGTTCATGCTGGCCGGTCCCTCGGGCGTCGGGAAAACGGAAACCGCACTCGCCCTGGCCGAAGCGCTATACGGCGGCGAGCAAAACGTCATCACGATCAACATGAGCGAGTTTCAAGAGGCGCACACCGTCAGCACGCTCAAAGGGGCGCCTCCCGGATACGTCGGCTACGGCGAAGGTGGCGTGTTGACCGAAGCGGTACGGCGTCGACCGTACAGCGTCGTGTTGTTGGACGAAGTGGAGAAGGCGCACCACGACGTGCACGAAATCTTTTTCCAGGTCTTTGACAAGGGCTGGATGGAAGACGGCGAAGGCCGCGTGATCGACTTCAAAAACACGCTGATCCTGCTGACCACCAACGCCGGAACCGACCTGACGATGAACATGTGCAAGGATCCGGAGTTGATGCCCGATCCCGAGGGCCTGTCCAAGGCGTTGCGTGCACCGCTGTTGAAGGTCTTCCCGCCGGCACTGCTCGGCCGCATCGTGACGATTCCCTACTATCCGCTCAGCGACGAAATGGTCGGCGCGATCGCAAAACTGCAACTCGGCCGAATCGCCAAACGGATGCAAGCCAACCACGGCATCCCGTTCACGTACGATGATGAAGTGATCAAGTTGATCGCCAGCCGCTGCACGGAACTGGAAAGCGGCGGCCGCATGATCGACGCGATCCTGACCAACACGGTTCTGCCACAAATCAGCGGCGAATTCCTGACCCGCATGATGGAAGGCAACCCGGCCAAACGCGTCCATGTGCAAGTCAAAGACGGTGAATTTGATTATTCGTTTGAGTAGGTCAAACGAGTTTTATCGGGGCTGAATTCTCACCCGCCAGAGCGGCGGGTGCTTGTGCGACGCACCGGTGTTTGTGGAACGCCGGCGCAAGTGAAGCAATTCGCCGCGCCGCAAAATGATTGCCACCTGGGACAGATGTTCCCGGTGGCCTGCAATGCCATTTTAATAGAAGCCTGTCATTTCAGTCTAAGCAACGTCGCTCGGAGTGCAGTGTTTCAAATTACCGACATGATGCAAGGAACAGTGAAATGATAGACACCTCATTATTTATGGCGAGCTTTAGGGATGATAAAACACTTGCGGATATCTGTATCCCGGGAAGTCACGACGCAGGGATTTTTAACGAGGGTGCCAGCGCGAATGCCAAGACTCAGGATGGTACGTTGCAGGAGCAGTGTATGGCGGGATCTCGGTTTTTCGATTTGCGAGTGATCGGCGACCGATTTTACCATGGGAAGACGCCGTTCGGAAAAAAGGCCATGATCGGTTCTTATGGCGCTAATGTGACTGATTCACTCGAAGGTGTTAGCAACTTCTTAAGCGCCCGGGGCTCGGAGTTTGTGATCCTGCGGTTTGATAAATGTCACGATAAGCAGGATCTCGAAGATGGAGTGCGTGAAATATTCGAGGGGAAATTGCTGTGCCAGACTGGCAACATCGCGACAATGAATATTGGCTTGCTACGAGGCAAAGCAATTTGCATCTTCTCAAAAACGAAGACAAGGGCATTTCCTCAGGAAGAAGGGATTCATCAGTACCTAAAAGGCATCGAGCCGTGCGATACTGGGTTAGCCATCAACGGCAAATTCTCAGATAACCCAGACTCCACGACTGTGCTGACGGGACAATTGGGCAAGTTAGACGCCTTCAATGATCAAAATGGGGCGGTGACAAGCAGAGTGCTGCACTCACTCTATTGGCAGCAGACCTTGTCCAAGATGGGGGCGATAAGAAATAAGAGTATCGAGGAAATGACGAAGGGGCCGGAAGTGAGAAATAGGGCAGGGCGGGTGAAAAAGCCCGCAGGAGTGAACCTTCGTGTCGATGAATTGGTCGACGAACTCAATGAACGAAAGAGTGTTCGGTACAAAATGCCAAACATCATTCAGTACGACTTTGTCTGCAAGGAGATTAGCGACAAAATCATTTCGTTGAACAATCCTTACAAGCCATTCACGAACGAGTTCGTCATGCCCAGATAGGGGCTTCACTTTTTGCAAGTGGGTGGATTCAGAAGAATGCGGTCGGCAGAACTGGTTGTGTGTTCCTGCCGATGCGCGACGACGATTGGATTGTTCTGACGCATCGTCACCGTCGCAATTCCGCGGACGGACGATTTGAGGCGTGGCGGCGACCACGAGTTCGGTTCTTGGACGACTAACATTCGTGGCGCATTCCTCTCTGCCCATCAGTCTCGGGGTTGACGAGCAGCATCGACGGCTGGACCTGCCAGCAAGCCAATCCCGAATAGAGAGAACGCGCGCTGGATTTTTGACAGAAAGTGTGATGCGAAGTAGTCGTCAACGATTTCAGCGGCAGATATAATCGATTCTGTAAGTGTTTGCCGCAACTCAATTCAGGTTTTTGATAAGGAGGATAACCTCATGAGCAATTGCTTCTACGGACAGCTTGGGATGGACAAACGGCTCAGGGATATCGTGATCGCAGGTAGCCACGACGCGGGGATTACCGAGGGTGGCGGAAATGCCAAGACTCAAAGCCAGAACATTTACCACCAAGCGATGTCGGGAGTGCGATTCTTCGATCTTCGCATCCATGCCCGGGCCATCGGCGGTGGACGGGCAAGACTTAGCGCCTATCACGCCGGGGGCGGGATCATCAAAGGCAAGAAGACAGTAGAACTTGAGGGCAGCGGTGAAACCGTTAAGGTGACCAGGTCAAAGCTTACTGTCGGTACCTGGGGGATGGGCCTGAAAGGCATGTTGGAACAGGCCAAGCAATTCGTCACGAACTACAAGTCTGAATTTCTGATCTTCAAGTTCGACAAGTGTAGTAATTGGAGTCTGATTGCTGACTACTGCATCGATTACCTTGGTGACACGATCTTCGTCGATCAGGGTGATATCAATCGCAGGACCTTGCAGGACCTGAAGGGAAAGGTGATTGTGTTGTTCTCAGAAAAGGGCTTCGCAGAAACCGGGCACTTGACTTACTACGCCGCCAGAGGCATCAAGAAATGGCGCAATGTTTATGACAAGGAGAATGGCCCGAAAGCCTACGATTCAAGATTCGACGGGCTCCAGTACTCCGGGAAAGGTGGGACCACTTTGAACCCGATCAAGATGAAGTGGACGATGAAAGGAAAAATCAAAGATAATGAAAAAACACAGTTAAAACGCATGAAGCCGATGATTGAGGCAAACGGCGTCATGTCTCATAGTTCCGACGTCCTCGGAATGATGTACTGGACCTCGACGGGGTACTTCGAGAACATCCAGAAGCGAAACACCAAGATGTGGGAAGGCGCAAACGTCGACCGAATGAAAGGGCTTTGGGAAGGTGGTCTCTACGACTCCATTCGTGAACGAAGTGAACACAATCGAATCAAGCGAACCAATTATGCGTCAGGACCGCAACTCAAAGCCTTCATCCCCAATATCATCATGATGGATTTTGCCAATGATACGCAATGCACCATTGTCTATGATCTAAACACCATTGCATCGACCGCGTTGGTCGACATGCTGGCTGGTCATGAAGATGACTAATCGCTTTCGCTCAGTAGTCATCCGGGCTGGGCGGGTGGCTCAGCACGAGATGGGTGCCATTTTTTTCTGAAAACGGGCTGTATCCCAACGCACCGACTTGCTGATTCCCACTCCACTTATGCTTGACCCAGTCCAAGCCATGTAGGATCGAATCGGAGAGCGTCGTCGTTGCCGCATGCGCCTCATTTTGGAACCACGTCTTACCGTTGATCTTTCCAAACAAAATGCAGCCGAGTCCGCCGAGTGGGATTTCATATTGGTTCTGCGATGTGCTTTCGTGTGACGACCAGCGGACTCGCGATTGCCCGGCGTTCTGCTTTTGAGATTTTCCCGCTCTCGCCTTGAGCCAGGTGTACCATGTCCCTTTGTCGTTGAGCAAGACATGGCCGCCCTCGAACACGCGGCTGCCACCGAGCGCGCCTGCGCCCCCAGGCGTTTCGGCTGCGGCACGTCGATATAATTCCCGAACGGCGTTTACCACTCTCAGTTCACTTTCGGAGTACGTATTGGCCGCAATCGCGTCTTCAACTTCGCCATACAAACGATGCGCGTCGCTGCCTGCTACTCCTTCCTGGATATCTCTTCCGCTCAATGGCATGGCTTACGATCCTCAATGTTTGAGAGTGGTGCATTTGCAGTTGGGTTTCGTCCAAGATCCCGGTGAGCATTCAGGAAAACGCCGTGTCTCTTGATCGCGTGTCGGGCCTGTTGAAGTGGGACCCCTTGACTTTTTTGATCATATCATAACGGTGGATGACTCGCATCAGACTCGACTTTTTTCAAGGCGACAATGATGGTCATCTCTGAGAGATTCGGGCGAACGGCTTCGCTGAATCAGCAGATGTGTTTTCTGACGCGAAGCGTTGTTCCGCCGTGGTAGGTGACGAGCAAGGACGCATTGGATTGCTCGAAAAGCGACGCGAGATACGCTGCTTCAGCAGGCCAAGGGTAGGCATAGATGACGTCGCAGTTCCTTCGCCCCAGGGGAAAGGGACGGTCCCCTTCACGTGGCTGAAGTTGAGAGATTTCGTTGCCGATCGGGGATCGATAGCTGCCCTGAAAAAATTGTGCGTCAACGTCTGCCTGCTTGGCGAACTTCTCTGAAAACTCGCATAGCGATTCCTCGATTTCGATTCCCGTCGCGCGAAAACCGAGTTGTGATGCGATGCACGTCACCACTCCCAACCCGCTGCCCCATTCACAAAACGAAAGGTCGCCGCCAAGTCCTGCGTCTCGAATGTGCTTGAATGCGTGGTAGGCGATGTAGTAGTTGCTGTTGACCAGCAACGGGATCCGCTTTTGAGTCTCGTCCGACTTCATTTGCTCTCGCAAACGCTCGGCGATCTCGATCGTGCGCAAAATTTCCTTCGGCGGTGTGTCCCAGCACACCGGAATGTCAAGTTCGATGAGATCCATCGGAGGCGAATGAGATTCCTGTTTGGCCATGCCTGTCGAGCTACGACCACGGACCGGCGAGTGCCGACGGCGGAGAGGAGACGGATTGCACTCGCAACACCCGCGCGGCGTTGCGGTTCTTGAAACTCATCAGCGGCATCACGCCCTGATCCAATACCTGATCGGCCACACGCTCCGACAGAAACACTTCCGCACAAGCCTTCAAGTGCACTTCGCCGTCTTCGTCCTTGTACGTCAGCGCGGGTAAATCACCGATCTCCTGCAAGTCACCTGGCGTCATTTGCCAGCCCGATTCCAGGAACGAGGTCGCCAACAACGTCGCGACGAACCATGACGACGCGCCCCACTGCAGCGACTCGTGATCGGTGATCGGGTCGTCGATCTCCTCGAAATCAAATGCGTCGACCGAACTGGTCGATGCGCCGTAGGGCAATCGCAACAAAAACCGCGGTCCGGACAATCCGATCCAACGCGACGCCGCGCTCTCGCGAATGCTTTGCCAATCCGCTTCTTGTCGACTCGGCTCCGCAGTGGGCTTGGGAATTTCATCTGTCCACGCCTGGCAACCGACCAACTGTGGCGATGCCGCCGCCAGCACGGGGCCTCCCGAGTTTGCCCCGATGGCTCCCAGCCGGGTCAGCAAGATCAGATCGTTCAGTTCATGGCTGAAGGTTTCATTGCAGACCAACAGCGAAAACGGGACTTGTTCTCGGTCGGTGACCAGACGTCGAAACAGCACCGAATCTTCCAATTGCTCCGACGGCGACTCGCCCGCGTCCAGCAACTCCGATTTGGTCACGTCCCACAGGAAGACCTGGACCTCTTCGGATTGCGCCACTTGGGAAACAAGGAAATTCAGGCCCAGCCATGCGGCTTCCAAGGCCTGAAACGATCGGTCGTGAAGAATCGTTCGCATCTGTCCGGCGATCGCCGCGTCGGCGTGGCCGATGTATTCGTCCTGCCGCGGATCGGGCTTGGGTTCGATGTAGGGTGCGACGATCTGGTTGATCAAACCTTGGATGTCCAGCTGTGGTGAGCGTGGCCCCGTCGTGTCCACGCTTTTGGCCGATTGACCCAGCACACGCTCCAACGTGTCCGAGTCGCTTTCGTCGCCGGCCTTGGGTTTTGCGTCCGCTGCCGCAGACGCATCCTGTTTCGCCTCTTCTGATTCCTTTGCCGTTTGCAGCGACAGTGCTTGGCTCAAGTCCGCGACCGCAGCGGAGAACGACTTGGGATCCATCAGCCGCTTTCGCAATTGCCTTAGCTCGTGAAAAATCGGCACGTTGCGATACAGTGAATCGGGATGAAAGTCATCCAGCTCGCTGATTCCGATCTCGATCACGCCGTCGCAGTGGTCGCTCAACCGGACCGCTGCGGTCGGAGCGATTTTTTCCAGCACCTCTTCGAAGTTGTCGATGTCGACGCGTTGAAACTTTTTCTCCGCCAGGGATCCGGAGTCGCCTGCGCGGCCGGAAAAGTTCCCCATCACTACGATCCGCATCGGCTGTTGTGGATCGAGCGGGCGTGCCGAGCCGACATTGCCGAATTGAAAGCTGGATTCAAATGAGTTGGACAACGTAAGGACTCCGGTTCAGGCAGCAATGGACGGGAAGGGTTCTGAACGTTTCAGTCGGTCAACGGTTTCGGTCTTCATGAATCGTCTACGGACTTTGCCGCGTGATAGCCGTCTTTGTAACCGTGTTTGTAGGCCTTATTGAGTAGGACGGCATAGTGATTGGCGCTGGCGGCATCGCGGCAGGTCAAGATGGAACGGCCGGACGGATCGAGCACTTCAAATTTTCCCGATTCTTCGGCGACATGGAAAAGCTGACTCTCTTCTGACAAAAGATCTCTCCGACAGTTACATCATGGCCCTACGCGACCGTTTCTTGTCCATAATCTACCAGTATTGCGAAGCGTTGTCGCGACTTGGGGCGACAAGTTCGCCGGCGGCCGAGTCAATCGAGTCTTTGTGAAGGTGTGATCCATGTTTTGTATTTGCATGCCGAAAGTTGCCGAGATGGCTGCCGGCATCGAGATCCCGCCGGTCGCGATCGAGGTGCCGCCGCTGCCCGCCGGTGCAGCCGGACTGGCAGCCGCCGCGGGAGTCGCCGCGGCGGTCAACGCGACGGCAGAAATGGCCGCCTCCGGAGCCCTCGAGGCGATGCTCAGTGCCGAGCTGCCGGCGTTCTCGATGGAAGCTGTTTTGGCGATGGAAGCGATGGCGCAAGTCGGCGCTTCGTTGGGGATCGACATGACCGCACCGAGCGCCGCGATGGAACTGTCGCTCGCCGCGGGCGCCTTGAACATCGCCGCGCCCGCCTTGGGTGAGCTGGGTGGAGCTCTCGGTGCCGCGATGGAACCGCTGGGCGGACTGCCGATGGCGCTGGGGATCAACGCCGCGATTGAAGCGTCCTTGGGAATCGACATGGCCGCCCCCGGTGCGGCTGCGGCGCTCGAAGCGAGCTTGGCCGCGGCGCTGGAGGCTTCACTGGCAATGTCGGGCACACTCGGTCTTTCCGCTTCCGCCGGAGGTTCCTTTGCGATGGAGCTCGCGTTGGCCGCCCGAGCACTGAACGCCGCGGTCGCGCTGGGATTCAACCCTGCCGCCCCCGGCGAATTTGCGGCGGCCCTGGAAATGGCGGGCAGTCTCGAAGTCCCTCCGCTCGCGATGTCGGCCGGTGAGATGGGCGAAGTCAGCGCCGGGCTCTCCGACTTCGGGCTCGTCAGCGCCGAGATGGGCGAGATGTCGATGGAAATGGCATTGCCGGCGATGGAAGCCGGCGCCGCGGGGATGGCCGCCAACATGGAAGCCGCTGTCGCCGCCTCCGGTGAAATGGCTGCCGAGTTAACCGGCGGTGCGGAAGGGGGCGCCGCCGCCGAACTGGCCGCGGCGATGGCCATCGCCGCCGAAGCACCGATGCCGGCGGCGCCCGCGTTGGCTGCCATGGAGCCGGGCGGGTTGCCGAGCTTGGGCGACATGTCGATCGCGGCCTCCATGGCCGCGTCCTTTGAAGCCGCGATGGAAACGCCGATGATCTCCGGCGCTCCCTGCCCCAATATCTTTTGCGTCGCCGGACGCTGACGACTGTCGTTTCAACATCCACCGATTCACTTTCACCCACCACGGAGACTCACAACGTGCTACGCATCAAAGCCCGCCACATCCAGGTCTCCACGCCCGAACTGGCCAACGAGGTCATGGTGAAATGGCAACAGGGTGCGGATTTTGGCGAATTGGCGAGGGTCTATTCGGAATGTCCCACCGCCCGCCAAGGCGGCTCGCTGGGCGAATTCGGTCCCGGGCACATGGCTCCCGAACTGGAACCGGTGTTTCTGCAAGGGGACATCGGCGACGTTTATGGACCCGTCGCCACCGCCAACGGTTATCACCTCGTCGAAGTGCTCGCGCGGACAGACTATGCGTAAGACCGACGAAGCCCCAATCACGCCGACTGCGATGGCACAATCACCTTCCCCAAGCTAAACTTCACTTCCGCGACCCCTGTTCGACCGGCACTGCCACGAGTTTGATTCCATGGCTCCTCCCGCTGCCCGCATGACTGATCTTGTCAAACAAGACGCTCCGCATTGCCACGCACCGATTCATCCGCCGGCTCCGGTTCCGACGCCGGTGGCTCATCCGCCACTGCCGTTGACGATTATCAAGGGCCAGGCCAACGTGCTGATCGGAAAAATGCCCGCCGCACGCGTGACCGACACGACACTGCCTTGCATGTTGCCAGGCTGTGTACCTGCCGGTCCCGGCATGATTGCCAAGGGATCCGGGAAGGTATTGATCGGCGGTCTGCCGGCTGCCAGGATCAACGACCTGACCGCCCACGCCAGTTGCGTCGCGCCGATCCCCAGCCCGGTCGGTAAAGTCCTGCCGCCGGGCTGCCCGACTGTCATGATCGGGGGCTGACGTCTCGTGCGACGCCGGCATCTCGAAACCTTTCAACCGGTCTGTCCGGTTTGTCGTGCCACGACCGACCAGATCAGTTTTCTCGAACTGGCAACGGTCACCAAAGAAGTCGACGACCACATCGTCGAAGGCTTATTGCATTGCAGTAACGTTCAATGCCAACGCGAATACCCCATCATTGATGGCGTGCCGTTGATCATCCGAGACATCCGCAGTTATCTCTCGGAGAATGTTTTGCAGGTCTGCCAACGAAGCGATCTGAGCGAAACCATCGAAAGCGTTTTGGGCGATTGCTGTGGACACGGGTCGACGCTCGACGCGATCCGCCAGCACACCAGTTGTTACACCTGGGACCATTACGGTGATCTCGATCCGGAGGAGCCGCCGGTCGATCCGAAACCGGGTTCGATGCTCCGTGTCCTCCAACGCGGCTTGGAATTGTCCGAGTTGAAATCGGCGAATCTGCACAACGTTTTAGACGTCGGATGCTCGGTCGGACGAGGTACGTTCGCGTTGGCCGAAAAACTGGATCGCCCGGTCCTCGGCATCGATTTGAATTTTCCGATGTTGCGCATCGCCGCGGGGGCGCTGCGCGACGGCATGGTGCGTTATCCCAGACGCCGCGTCGGGGTTGTCTATGATCGGCGTGAGTTTCCGGTGACTTTTCCGAATGCTCATCAGGTTGACTTCTGGGCCTGCGACGCAACCGCGTTGCCGTTTGTCGAACAATCGGTCGACGCCGCGTTCAGCATGAACCTGCTCGATTGCGTCCGCTCGCCGATGGAATTTCTCGCGTCGCTCGGATCGGTTTTGAAGCCCGATGGCTCGGCGGTTCTGGCCTGTCCCTACGATTGGTCTTCCTCGGCCACGTCGATGGAAGGCTGGCTCGGCGGGCACTCCCAACGCGGTCCCGGCGGCGGCGCCAGTGAACCCATCTTGCGACAGTTGCTCAGCCCCGGTCACCCGCAATCGTTAACCACGTTGCGTCTGGTCGTGGAAGACAACTGCCCCTGGCACGTCCGCATGCACGACCGCAGCATGGTGTCCTACGACAGCCATCTCGTCGTCGCCCAAAAGTGCACCTAAAAAGTGGCATACGCTTCCAGCTTGCGTCTCTTCGCGTACGCGACCAGCGTACAAATGCCCAGCCTCTCCGAAACGGCAAGCAAGATGCTTACCCCACGTTTCAATCGTTGACAAAAAACCTAACGGCCCACCGGC
Source organism: Stieleria sp. (assembly GCF_041595215.1). Classification (NCBI taxonomy): domain Bacteria; kingdom Pseudomonadati; phylum Planctomycetota; class Planctomycetia; order Pirellulales; family Pirellulaceae; genus Stieleria; species Stieleria sp. The sequence continues at coordinate 10,180 of NZ_JBFHKV010000044.1, forward strand.
AACAAGCCGCCTGCGTTGGGAATCGCGACTTCGATCCATTCACGATCCAGTTTCCAGGCCCCGTCGATTTCCTGTTCGCGGTTCGTCACGCGGATTTGGCCGACCGGTTCGTTCCGTCTGGATCGATAATAGAACGTGTGCACCGACATGCGGCGTTCGGGATCGAACTGTCGCACGATCCGAAGCGGTTTTTCATCGATCGATTCGCGAAGACTGATTTTGATCGAGGTCACCGGCACGTCCGGATCGGAAAAATCAACGACGTATCTGCGACGGGCCACGCCGTCGACAAACTGGGTTCCCAGCGGATCGATGCGCAGCTGGATTCCGGAGGCGACTTCGACCGATTCGGTGGACGTTTCATCGACGGCGATCGTCGTGTTTAAACGACTGAGCCGACGTCTCGGATCATTCAGGTTGGCACCGCTCGCAACCGCCGGCGGAAGCAATTCGATCGTCGTTGCCTCTTCCGCCGGCCGCGACCAGAGTCGCAGTCGCGCGCGGACGGCAGTCGCTGGCCAATCGTTCGCCACAAGGTTCATCACTGGAACGGGTTCACCGGGCTGGAACGTCGCATCAAAGAACGTATACGGCTGGCCGATCTCGCTGCCATCGACTGCCACCGGTTGAACTTGAATCCAGACATCCGACGGACGTCGTGTTGCCCGCCACAGCGGACGATCCGTCGTCCCCGCTGAATCTCTCCGCTGCCACGACACGGGAAAGACGATTTGACCCGGCGCTCGACGGTTCGCTCGATGCACACGGACCACTTGCTCGGTCGCGATCCCATCGCCGGTTACCAGCTCTGCCATCGCTTCGACGTTGTCGTCATAGGCATAGTCGTAGATCTCCGTGCCCGCCTCATTGACGTACAACTGATACGCTTCGCCGCCTTCCAAGACCACCGGTTCGACCGCCAGTGGTGACGGATCGGCGTCGGCCGCGGCGGTATCGACCCATTGGCGACCTTCGTACTGCAGTGCGAACAACTCGGGAGCTGGCGGGGCCGGGATCACCTGTGTCGGCGTGGCCAGCGTCGTCGGCATCTCCGGACGTTCGGCGTTTTGATATGAGCGCAGCCGATACATGCCGGGGGCCAGTAGACTGCGGACGGCTTGTTTCAGGTCGGTGTAACTGTCCAGTACCTGGAAATGCCCACCGGTCTCGCGGCTCAAGCTTTCGAACGCTTGCACGGCGTCTCGTTGCTGCGTCCGATCCATCCCCAAGCCGAGGATGTGGACGGGGACGGGGCGTTGCATCCACGCCCCGCGAACATCGTCGTCAGTCGTCGGCAAAACGTTGGTCACCGACGAAGGGATGTACTGATAGTTGGCTCCGTCGGTGATCGCAATGACGTGGCGATCGGCTTTCGCATCCGCGGCGGAAAACTCTTGAATCGACCGCAGCACTGACAGATACAGTGGCGATTGTCCCCACGGTTTCAAGGCTTCGATCTCCGGCACCAGGGACTGCGCCGTCGCCAGATCAAACTCGCTGAGCGTCAGAATGGATTCGACGTCCTGTTCGGGCGTCAACGTCGGATCGATCGGACCGGTAAAATCAGGCCGGGTCAGCAGCTTGATCGGCTCGTCGACACTCCATCCCAAGCGATGTCCGAACGCTTGCACGCCGACACGCACATTGCGACGCAGCCCGAGATCGAACAGCATTTCTTGGAGCGCCGCCTTGGCGACTGCAATCCGTGATGCACCGCCTTCGCCTTCGGAACCCTCGCCGTCGCCCCCCGCGCCTTCGTCGTCGAGCGGTTCGCCCATGCTGGCCGAACAATCCAGCACAAACACGACCGACAGTTCGTCCCAGGGACCGTTCAACGTCACTTCGCTTTTCTGATAGTGAAACGGTTCAAGATCAATCCTCAAACCGCCCAGCTGGTCGACATCCAGTGCGCCGGCATATTCATGGCCGCGAAAAACCGTTTGTGCTTTCAACGCCAAGTCTGATGTCGCGACTTCAGCCGGCATGACGACTTCATAGCGGGCGTTCGCCGCGGACAGGACGAAGGCGTCAGAAGGCTCGATCGTGCGAAAGTCAATGCGTCGCGTTTCAGTCCGTACCGCAACCGCGGCCGTTCCCGACGGCGGCGTGAATCCATCGGCCAACGCCACATTGCCCGGTTCCGAACTGACAACAAACGATGAACGAACCGCATCCACAGGATCCAGCTGAATCGTTCGCGGGGCGGTGGTCGTCAACCAGTTCGGCAGGAACTGGCGACTCGCTTCGATCCGCGTCTTCGCAGCTTCGATCTCGACCAGCCGGGCGCCACCGCTGGCGGAATCCTTCCCCAGACGATCCAGCTCGGCAGCCGATTCTAGGTAGTCGCTCGCGGCAAGGTCATAGAACGACCGTTCGCCACCGGCCGGTCCCCAAAAATCGCCGATCGCTCGATCGACATGCCACACCAACAGTGACTTGATGCCGGCGGTGCGCAGCGTCGCGATCGGGTCTGATTCCGGGCGGGGAAACCAGATCGCTGCGGCGGCACGCATCCGACGCGCCGCGTTGCCGCAGATCTGATGCTCGCCCTCCAGTGTCGACTCCGTTTCCAATCGCTCCATCTGGCTGCCGATCGAATCAATAAAGTTTGCGATTCGATTGTTGTGGAAACCGTCCGATCCGGTCCGTTCACTACCGAGCAACAGATCGAGCGGATGTTGTTCCCAACTGGCGATGCGAGCCGAATAAACGAGTGCTCGTTCATCGTCTGGTTCAGCGTTCGTTTCAGCGTCTTCCGCACTCGGCGCGTCCAACGTTTGCTGAACGCGGGTGATCATTTCGTTGCGTGCCGTTCGCAGTTGACGTCTGGATTCCCAATCGACCAGCGGGACCGACAAGACAGCCTCGATTTCACCGATCGTCGTCAACTCATTCGTCAGACTCTGGCGGATCAGTTGACGTGTCCGCAGGGTCAACGATTCGGCCAGCGACCCCATCACCGGCTGGATCGTTTCATTCGCCACGGCGTGGGCCGCACGGATGGAGTCGATCACCGCTTGTTGATCCGTCGCCGCGTTGGGTACCGCGTCAAGTTGGGCTGCCAGTTGTTGAGTGCCTGCGATCAACGGCACAATCAGATTATCAATCGCGTCTTGGGTTTCTTCGGACGCCATCGCGCGGTCGGGATGGGCAATCCATTGTGCGTAGTACGGCGCGACGGCCATCGATTGATCGCAGATCTGCATCGTCGCGGCGGCCAAGTTTGCCGCTTCCGAGGACGCTGCGAATCTGGACTCCGTTTCTCGGACGCTTTCCTCCAGTCCGTTCTGCAAACGCAGAAACACGCTGTCTTCGGCACGTCGACGCGCGGCATCAATCGGACCCAGCAAGACACGTTTCCAGCGATGAACGCGAAGGTCCGAGGGGATCCCAGTCGCATCGCGCGGGACCGAAAGATCGTCGATGGACCCTTGCAGCGTCAACAACTTGCCGAGTGACTCCGGCTGCTGCCAAAGGCGTGGCGTCTGGTAACGATCGAGCATTCGCAGGAAGTGGGCGTCGCGATAGTCCGACGTCGCCTGCGTTTCAAACTCGTCACGCACTTTGGCGAGCAGTCCGGCGTCGGGCTGATCGGACAGTTCGTTCCATTGATCTCGCAGTTGCGTGCTGGAGATGACATCTTGGGTGCCAAAGAATTCGGCCAGTGACAGCGAGTGGACGTTCAGCGAACGCGGCAGCGGCGGTGGATCGCCGGAAAGCAACGAATAGGCCGCCGCGTAGGTTGGGGTCTGCGGCAACTGCGCCATCCGTCGCTCGGTCGCCGTGATGTCGCCGACCACCCGATTGAAAGTTCGTTTGGCCAGCGTTTGGTACCCCTTGCCGGCGCTGGAGAGTTGTTCCAGCCACAGCAGGTCGTGTTCTAAATCACGAAACGCGATCGGCTCGCGACGATAAAGCTGTGCTTCGCGAATCTGGTCCAGCGATCGCCAAAGTGCATCCAGCTGAGGATCCGAAATCGTCGGCCCAGGGCGACGCGACAGCGGGCGACTGGTCAGTTGTTTCAACAGCTCCGGGTTCAAACTCCGCGCGAGTCGAAAGTCTGATTTCGAAGTGGTCGTTAACAAGGTGGGACGCTGTGATTTACCGCGGCTTTGCCGGACCCACCATTGCACATGCGATCGAACGTAGCGATCCAGTTCGCTCAAATCCACCCAGCCGTCACCATTGCCGCCGTTGGTCATTTGATCGGAGGCGCCGGCCAAGCCGCGTTGCACGTAGTGACCGAATACCGATCCGGCCAGGTCGGCCGAAACATGCGAGGTCTGTTCCGGACCCGCGGACAGCAAAACGGCCAGATCGGCGGTCGTCTTTTTCGCGGCCACTCGATCACGAAAGGCGGTCTGCACCTTGTCGGCAAACTGGTTGGCGGCCAGCCCGATGTTCCAATTCACCTGCATCCGATTGCAATCGAGAATCAGCAACGCCTTGCGTTTGGCACCGAGCTGTTCAAAGCGATCCAGCAGCGCGTCCAACTCGATCCAGGATTTGGGATCGGTCATCGCGGCCTTGGGGGGAATCAAATGAATCGCACCACTGTCGCTTTCGGCAACACCGTGCAAACTGACCCACACGATCAACGGCACGCGGTGACTCTGGCCCTCGGCCCGTTTGATTTCGCGGTCCAGTCGCTGGTAGAAATCCGTCGCTTTAAAAACCGGATCATCGCTGCCGCGCAGGGTGATGGTTTCACCGTCCATCGCGGCCAGCTTCTCAAAATCTTCCTTGGCCCACGCGTTGGGCGGCAACGGCCAACTGTACGGTGCGGCCGACAACACAACCATTGGCGTCCGTTTGGGCGACAGCAACAACAGCCAGATCAGCCAGACGAACAACAGCAGTGCGGCCAGCAACAACGCACCCCAGAGAAACTGACGCGACCGCCGCCACAGAAAACCGAACACGTCGACGCCGCTGGATCGGTCACCTTGCCAAACCTTGCGCGTCGATTTCTTGGTGTTGCCAGCGGGCTGGATCGGTGATGTCGACATGGATTCGTCGTCCGTGGGGCTCGTCGTCCGAAGGGAACGTTACTCGCGTCGAACCGAATCGTCGTCGGATTCCAGCGTCGGGTCAAAACTTTCAGGCAACAAGAATCCCGCGGTGGCCGTCGAGGCATCCGTTTCGGAATCTGCGTCGGTCGTATGGCCGACAACCGCGACGGGGTTTTCGACTGTCGTTGCGTCGCCGCTGGAATCGGATGACGTGGTCGTCGCCGCGACCGCCGGCGTGATTTCTCCGGCCAGTGTGGGAACGGCGGCGGGCGACGTCGGTCCTTCGATCGGCAGACCATCACCGTCCAGCGATGGCACGCCGCCGCAGTCACAGATCACCAGACGGGCGTTGCGGCGAACCCTTGCCGATGATTCCAGGAAACACCCCGAATCGTCACGCTCATAAGCGATCTCATACAGCTTCTTTAACAATTTCGGCGAACAGCAACTGTTCTCGCGACAGCACTTGCACGCATCACCGCTCACGCTGCGCAGACCACGCACCGCGGCAAAGCGGATGTCTTCGCTGCAGTCTTCCAATGCCGCCAGCATCGCCATTTCGGTATCCGGATAGCACTCCCCGCATCCACGACTTGCCAGATAGTTAATCGCTTTGGCTTTCTGGGGTGCCTTGTCGTCTTCCATCTTAGCCTCCGCGGCCGCTGTCTCCGCAGGGCTGGCGTCCGGTCCCAAATTGGCCGGATCTGTGATCGACTTGATCGGCGGTTTGGCCTCCAGTCCGGGAAACCGGGTTCCCAATCGATTGCGAACCCGTTGGCCCACGGTGCGGACTCCCCCGAACACCACGTCCAACCCCAAGAACTGTGGCAGCGTCATGCCCGGCGCCGCGGCCGGCGGCGCAACCGCGACGATCGTCGTCGCCCCGGCTTGAGCCGATGTCGGGGGTGCAGGGGCGGGGGCCGCCGGCGGAACCGACGCACAACCCGCGCAGGAAACCATTGCGATAAAGCAGATCCCTATCGAAAAGTGGTTGCGGCTGTAGGTCATTTGTCTCTTCAACGAAAAACGAATCGCGCCTTGCTAACACGTTTGTAGGATTGGACCTCAACGGTCAAGAAGTCCCTGCCGGACTCCACGCAGCGGCGGTGACGTTCGCCTCCGGGGGGGCGCCGGGGCGCATCGATAGCCACGCACACCCCTCTGTATCGGTCATTCCGTTGATGACGTTTAAGCGAACCACAGAAACTTTGCCGGCAGGCATCGAAGAAACCCGTCGGTGGCCTGGCTTTCACCCAATCCCGCTAGGTTAGGCGTCAATGAGGGGCCCGAACGCTGGCGCGAACGGCTGATCTCAAACGAATATCAGCCGTTTGGCGCGAGCCTACGGGCCCTCACCTTAGGAAACGACGCCTAACTCAGCGGTATTGGGCTTTCGCCCAATACTGCTAATTTGTGACGCGAACGCTTCCCGCGCTACGGCAGCGTCACGTCCACTCGCATCGTCCGCTCCGGCCCGACCGTCACTTCGACGTCTTGCTCCATGCGATGGACGCGATTGCGAATCACCGCACGCGCGGCCAACCGATAACTGCCCGGCGAAACCCCGGCAATCACGTACGCGCCATTCTCCGTCGAACGGACGGACACCCCCGACGCAGCCGATGCGGCATCCGGGGCCGCGGCAACCGTCGCCACGGCAGGATCCTCCGGCAGGGCCGTCAAAACCACTTCCGCGTCCGGCACGTTTTTCTCGCGAAACTGAATCGTGCCCACCAGATTCACGGTCTGCTGTTTGACCCGCTTGGTGCTCTCGGTCGGCGAAACGACCTCCATTTCGACCGCCACCGGATCACTTTCGTTGCCGACACGATCCACACCCCGCACCAGCAACGATTTCTTGCCCGCGTCGGCTCCCGCGTCGACGGTCAAGATCCACTGGCGATCGGACGTCCGCGAGGCCGTGAAAATGTTTCCCGCCGCGGGAAACTCGCCGTTTCCATCGACGTCAAAGGCTGCCTGCACCTTCGTCACGTCCGATCCCTCATCCCAGGCCCAAACCTCCAGATCGACTTGGCTGTTGATCGCCGCAAAACTTAATCCGTCGGTTCGAGTCACCGGACCGACGACCGGCGGCGCGGTGTCGATCAACAACTCAATCTTGCGGAACGATTGGAT
>NZ_JBFHKV010000045.1:0-17295 GCF_041595215.1 Stieleria sp.
CCTGACTGTCACGCACAGCGTGACCTACGGCTGTCCATCGTAAAGAATACCCACGGATAGCAGCGCGAACCCACGGATGACAGGGTGCAAGAAATCCGTGGGTTCGCGCTGCTATCCGTGGGCCCAGTAATCGTTTCATCGTTCCGCAAGCTACTGCCTGACCTTCGTCCGCTCGGCAAACGCAAGGCTAAATTCAAATCGAGAGGCCTTGCAGCGTTGCGATCGCTTGATTGATCGTGGCGAGGTTGGATTGAGACTGCGAAACATGCACTTCGTCGACCTGGACCGCTTGGATCGCGTCGGCGGTTTTTGTTTCCAATGCCGAGACCATCGCGGTGGCCTCGGCAACCTTCTGTTTCAGCGATTGCTGCATCACCAACAACCCGGATGCCCTTGCTTCGCCTTCGGCAACACCAGCGATCGCGAGCTGTTCGGCCTGCGTTTTTGCGACCAAATCGACGCGATCGGCCTCGAGTTGCTTCGTCTTTTCCGCGGTAGCAGATTTCAATTGGCCGACCAACGCAATCAACGTCGCATCATCACTGGCCAGTTTCAGCGCCTGCTCCGCGTTGGTCACCGCATCGTTGAGTTCGACGATCACCTGATCAAGCGTCGCCACACCTGCCGCGGCGTTCTGCTTGGCTTCGGTCGCGCTGGTCGCTGCGGCCTTGGCGGCCTCCACCGCAGCGATGGCGGTGTTGTAATCCGCGTCATTTTTGGCAAGTTCCGCTTGCGCTGCGGCTAATTCCGCCCGCGCCTGATCGGCATTGGACTTTGCCACGTCCGCGGCTTCTTGCGAGGTGGCGTGTTGGGCTTCGAGGAGCGCGAGTTGTTGCTCGCTGTCCAGCCGTTGTTGGTGCAGTTTCTTCAGCTCGCGATCAAATTCGATTTCGCCGGTCCAACGCGACACGGCTTGCTGGGCCGATGCGACAGCGGCTGCGGCTGGATCGTGGGCTTGCTTGGCAGCGTTGAATGCGTCTTCGGCAGGTTTCCGTTTTGCCACCAGCATTTGTTCGGCCTGTTCCGCGCTGGTCCGTGCGGCGGCTGCATCACCGGCCAGCCGCTGCGCCGAATCGAGTGCCTGCTGGGCCTGTTGCAACGCCGCGAACTTGGTCGCCGCGATCCCCTTGGCGGACGTCATTTCGCTGACCTTGGTGTCCGCGGTCGTGCGGATCGTTTGGGCGGCGGCGATCAGGTTTGCGTCATTGGGCAACTGTGCCGCGGCGGCGGCCGCCTTTTCGGCAGCCTCCTTCAACATCGGTACGCTGATGGACAGTGCATCGACCGCAGTGCTGGCGACCGCATTTTCACTGGCCGCCTGTGTCATCGTCGCCTGTGCGGCGGCCAACGCGGTTGCCGCACGATCCGATTCCTGCTTCGCTTCGGCGGCGACCTTCTGCGCGGCGGCGACTTCGGTGCTGATCTGTTGCAACGCGGACTGTGCCGTCTGGTAAACCTCTGAGATCGGTTTGAATTCCGATTGGGCTGCCAGCAGCGACTCGTCAGCTTGCTTCAGCCGCGTCTCCAGCAACGGCGCGTTGCTCACCAACTGACCCAATCGCGTACCGTTGGTCGAATCATGAACGCGGATTTCGCCGCTGAAGTCGCCGGAGATCGCGCGGTGGGTTTCGTCACAGTAAGTGGCCTCCAACGCCAAATCGCCGAACGCTTCAAACGCGACTTGCTGGGCGCCATTTTGGTCCCAGGTTTTTGGGATTCGGTCTCGTCCGCACGAGAACAAGCGGCCATCGCGAGTGAATTCGACGCTCAGCGCTCCTCCACCATGCGCGCCCCAATTCTTCACGGCGCCGCCGTTTTCCATCTCCCACAGACGGATCGTCGAGTCTTCACTGCTGGATGCCAGCAGGTTGGAATCGCTGCGCCATGAAACGCTGGTGACCGCTGCGGTGTGACCTTTCAAGGTTAGATACTCGCGGCCCGTCCAGCCTTCCCAGACTTGCAAACCACCGTTGCGATCGCCCGTGGCCAGCAACACGCTATCGGGGCTGAATTCCAACGCGGTGATCCAATCGGTATGTTTGCGGATTTCGTGCAACAGTTGGCCTGTCTCGGTGGCGTAAATGCGAACGACGCGCTGTGGTCCACCGAGCGCGATCAGGGTTTGATCGGAACTGATGTCGGCGGCCAGGACTTCATCCAGTTCGTCGCCGATCTCGATGATTCGTCGGCCGCTGTGGATATCCCAGACGACCACGCGTCCGCTGGCTCCGGCGACACCGCCGCCGCAGAGCAACAGCCCGCCGTTGCGGCTGAACTTTAGAACCCGCGGCGTTCCCTCGGGAAACGGCAGCACGCCGAGCAATTCGAGTGTTTCGGTGTGGTAGAGCAGCACCTGCTTTTGGCTGCTGACGGCCGCCAGCGGTGCCCAGGGGCTGGTCGCCAGGGCGTCGATCGCGGTTCGGTCGGGCGTGAATAAAACGGGTTGTAGACTCAATCGCGCCGGCATAGGCACGGTTTCTGGTCGCGCGGTCGAGGGTGCCGCCAGCGCCAAGTCGAACTTCTTTTTCTTAGCCGCCTTGGCCGAACTTCCCGCATTCTCGAGGACGCCGCCATCGATCCACTTGCGCAGCGTCTCGATCTTCTCGTCGGCAATCTTTGGCGATTCCGGCGGCATCGAAGGCTCGTCCTGGTGGGTGACCAGGGCATACAAATAGCTGGCCGACGCGTCACCCGGTTCGATCACTTCGCCGGACGCACCGCCTTGCATCAGGGCGCTGTAGTTGGTCAGGTCCAGGTCGGCGCTTTTTTTATCCGGGTTGTGACACGACGCGCACGCTTGTGCAAAGATCGGGCGAATATGGTCGTCAAAGGTGATAACGGGCGGCTTCTTCTCTTCGGCATCCGCGGGGAGCGAAGACGAGAGAATCACGGAAAGCAGAAACAGTCGTCGTAAGTTGATCATTGCGGTCATCTTAGTGGTTGAACACAAACTCCCGTGAATTCAAAAGCGCCCAGAAGATGTCTTCGAGGGTCACTTTGATGTCCGGCGAGGTGGCAATCGCTTCGCCCAGTTTTTGTTTTTCGATGTCGGTGGGTTTGCGTGTCAGGCAGCGGACATACAGCTCGTCAACGATCTCTGCCGGTTGCTTGCCTTCGGCCAATCGTCGCTCGACAAGTTTTCCTTCGCCGATTTTGCCGCCGACGGTTTCCCCGTTGAGCAGGTGTAGTGCTTGTGAAAGATTCGGTTCGATCTGGACTTCACAGGAACAGACACTGGCGCGGGTTGCCCGGCCGAACGAGGTTAGGAAATAGGTGCTGGTGTTGCCGTTAGAAATCTGAACAGCCCGGGCACCCAAGGGAAGTCCGGCGAATTTGTTCTTGGTGTCGGTCGCTTGCGTGATCGAATCGAGTAGGATTTCGGAACGGATTCGACGCAGCGAGGCGTGGGAGAAATTGCGATCGTCACGCTTGTTCGTTTCGTTGGTCGCGGTGCTCAACTGATACGTTCGCGACGTGCAAATGTCGCGCACCAGCCGCTTGAAGTCATAGTTGTACTCGATGAATGATTCCGACAGCGCGGCCATCAATTCGGCGTTGACCGGCGGATTGCTGACCCGCACATCGTCGACTTCGTTGATGATCCCTTTGCCGAAGAAATGATTCCAAACGATGTTGGCGAGGTTCGGTGCGAAGTAGGGGTTGTCCTTGGACGCCAGCCAATCGGCCATCACCGCACGGCGATCTTTGCCGGCGACATCCGGCGCGTCGGAGCCGAGGAACTTGGGCGCCATGACCCGGCCATCGACGGGATGCTTCACCTCACCACCGCCGCTGTTGAAGACGATGGTTTCGCGTGGATCTTCGGCCTGCTTGCGCCCGATTTGCGAAAAAAACGCCGCAAAGCTGTAGTAGTCATCCATCGTCCAGCGATCGAAGGGATGATTGTGACACTGGGCACACTGAATCCGCATCCCCATGAACACTTGAGCGACGTTTTCGGAAACCTTCAGCGGATCGGTTTCCATCTGGTAATAGTTGGTCGCCGCGTTTTCGAACGTGCCGCCGCTGGCACTCAGTAATTCCTGCACCATCTTGTCGATCGGGACTTCGGCGGCCAGTTTCTCTTGCAGCCAGTTGTAATAGCGCAGCATCGGTTTGTAGGCGATCTGCTGCGTGGTACGAATCATCAACAACTCGGCCCATTTCATCACCCACAGCTCGACGAACTCTTTGCGGTCCAGCAGTTCATCGACCAACTTGTCGCGTTTCTTCGGGTCGTCGTCGGCCACAAATCGCTCGTATTCTTCGATCGTGGGAAGCATGTCGACGATATCCAGCGTCGCCCGACGCAAGTATTCTTCGTCGCTGCAGATGTCCGAAGGATTGATCCGCAGCTTGTGCAGTTTCGCGTGAATGTGCGTGTCGATATAGTTGAAATCTTTGGCATCGTTCCACTGGAACTGCAGGTCCTTGGGCAACACGATGACGTGAGATCCGACGGTATGGGTGTCGAACCGGGCCATGATGAACGCCTCGCCCCGATTGGCCGCGGTGACCATGCCGTCGGCGGAGATCGGCGCCGAGTTGTCGTTGTTGGAGAGGAAGGACGCGAGTGACGTGACGTCGCGATCGGTTCCATCGGAATAGTGGGCGCGGACGCTGACACGCTGTGTCGTGCCTTCACCATCCAACACTGCGGTTTCCGGAAACACTTCCACTTTCGTCACCCGGGGAACTTCGCCGGGATCGTTCACCGCGCCGGCCTGATGCCACCGCAACAGTGTTTGCGCATATTCGCTTTCCATTGCGAATCGCTGACCGCCGGTGTGGGGAACGGATCCGACCGATTTTTGGATCAACAGGCTTTCTTCCGGAAGCGACAGATTGATTCGCCGGCCGGGGAACTGTCGCGTCAAGCGAAAATGATCGCCGTCGGGATCGTAACCGAACAGCGAGAGCATGAAGCCGTCTTTCCCCCGCGCCGCGCCGTGACAACTACCCGTGTTACAGCCAGCTCGCATGAAGATTGGCATCACATCCAGTTTGAAACTGACCGGCGGTTGAGCGCCCGAGTCCTTGACCACGACCGGCAGAACCGCCTGGTGGCTTGCGTACTCCACCTTCAATTCGGTGGAACCATCGGATTGCGGATAGACCACGTTGGACTCCAGCCGCGCCAGCGTGGCGTCACCGAGCGAGAAGGTTGTCTGGTCGGTGACGTCCTCCGTGATGCCGTCGGCAAACACGGACTGGACGATCACAGATTGATGATCTCGCGCGTTCGTCAGATCGACGTTGGGCGGGTAGACGCGTATCGAGACGGGAACACGCGTCTCGGTCAAACTCGCGGGCTCGGCCGCCGGCACTGCGGTGACGACGGCGATCAACGCGGCCAAGGCGAGGAAGTGTTGTGATTTCATGACGATGATTTGCGACTGCATCCGAAAGGGCTGGAGGATGAGTGGTGGAGGTGATTGGCGTTGGCGACGCTAAGGCTGTTCGGTTCGCGATTCTTGGCGTTGCTGAGCGGCCAGTCGCAGTTTTTCCAATCGCGATAGCGGTTTGGTTGGCGGCGGCTCGGGTGCCTTGGCCGGTTCAGGCGGAGCTTGGACGGTTGCCTCCGGCATCGCTGCCGGCGTGGGGACAGGTTGGGTGACCGGCGGCGGAAGCGGAACGTCGATTTGCAGTTCAACATTCCCCGCGCGACTGACGATCGCATCGCCGTTCTGCGGAATCGTCACTTGGCAAAACAGGGTGTGTTTTCCGACGGGGCTATCGCCTTCGGTCGTGACCTTGAATGTCAACTCGGTCGTGTCTTTGGAAAACGACAGGGGTTCGATCCCGACCTTGGGCGGCATGCCGACCAACTCCGCCTTCGCCTCTCCCTCAAATGCCGTCGTGTGATTCAGCTTGCACAGCAGCAACGTTTCTTTGCCCTGTTCGCACGCCGCCCGCTGCAGTTCGAAACGAACGTAGGCGTCAGTGATTTCTAGTGGCGTCAATTGCGAAGACGCCCACATCCCTTGCGATGTCGCCAGGGCAAATACCTTCCAGTTTTTGATCTCGGCCGCCCCGTTGGCGTTGATCGGATACAGGACTTCGGTTTGCCCCTTGGGCAGGTTGACGCTTGGCCCGGCCCCGACTCCCGGTGGGCGGTAGGGCAATTGGACTTGGATGTCTTCGTCCCAGCCTTCCTTTTTGTGGGCGATGATCTTCAGATTCATCGATCCGTCTCGAACCAGTGGCACTTTGGGGGGCTCGATCTCGATCCGGAACGGCACTTCATCGACAACCGCGACGGCAAGTTTGTCGACGTCTTTCCAGCGGTAGAGGGATTGATTGGGTTCGCCGATCAGGTAGTCGGCTCGATTGACGAACCCGCCGCGAATGGTCTGGTTCGGGTCGGCGTGTCTGGCGAGAAAGTCGATCAAGGCGCCGCTCAGTTGTGCGTCGGCGGTGGCTTCGAAGACAACGGGCATCGTGTTTTGGTTTGCCGGCATCGGATCACATTGCATCGTCAGTCCTGCCGGCAAGTGTTCGGCCAGCAACACCAGGTCGCCGCCGAAGTTCATCCGATTGGCGGTGATCAGAGTGCCGAATCGGTTCCCCTTGGGCACAAAGACCTGTTGGCGATACTGTCCATAGCGTTCGTTGCGGGGAATACCGAGCATGAGGGCCGGCTGAACGGCTTGAAACTCGATTCGGTAGACCAAATCGGGACCGCCGCGTCCCAAATGGTCGTTCACCCGAATCACGTACTCGGCGTCTTCGGGAACCGTGAATCGGATGTAGGCATCGGGACCTCGCGAATCGTCATTGCCGGCGAGGTGTCGTCCGTCGGCGAAGTAAAGATTTAGCACGGGGTCCAGCCCGGAGCGAATGCGTCGCGCGAAACACTCCACTTCGTAAACCTGTCCCTTTTTGGCGGCGAATTTGAAGCAATCCACGTCGCCGGCGGTTTCGATGATGCCGTTGAACGCGAGCGGCAACTCGACCGGTGTCCCCTGGCTGACTTCGTTGTTCGGTTCCTGTTCAAAGGCATTGCCATGCTCGAACAACCGGAACGGGTTGGGCGTGGGCGAAACGCCACCTTCGTCCTCGGCGAAGACTCCGAAATCGGTGACCGGATTGGCGGGCAGCTGAACCTTGCTGGTCAGTTCACCGGCAGGCATCCCCAGGAAACGCACGTCGATTTCGTCGCCCATCTTTCCGCCGGCGGGGAACGGCACCTTGGGTCGTGGGAAGGTGCCGACGTGAAGTCGGTAATTGTTGCCGGCTGCATAAGCGCTTTCACGCACTTCGATGAAATAGGTTCCATCGGCGGGAGCGATGATGGACGCAAAGCCGTCTTGCAACGCCAGTGCGGTGTCATCGTTGGTGGCAAGCTCGAATCGTTTTTCGTCCAGGATCGCGACGTAGGGGTCGAACATCGCGGTGCTCAATCGCATCGCGACGATTTCGACCGAGATTCGCTGTCCCTGTTTGGCATCCACCGAAAAGTAGTCGACGTCTTCGTTGGTGATGGTTCCATTGACGACATGTCCCAGCGCGATCGTTTGCGGCGTGTTGAAGTCACTGTTGGGTTCCACTTCGTCGACCACCGGCAGGTCTTCGATGTACAAGGTGCGGTAGTCCGAGATGCCCGTGGCAGTTCGCACCTGCGCGACGTGTTCACCCAAGCGACAGTTCGGTGCGACGCGGATTTTGACGGTTGCGTTGTTGCCTTCTCCCTTGACCTCCAGCACTTCCAGGCCGTCGTCGTAAAACAAGATGTCTTGAACGTCACCCAAGTTGGAACCGATGAATGTCAATTGATGTTCGGCACCGCGTTGGATTCCACGCGGGGTCACGCTGGTCAGTCGCGGCGACGCCGCTGGGCAGACGCCGCAGTTGGCGATGCCGGTGGAGATCGCCAGCGCGACGAGAATTCGGCACAAAATGGACATGCACAGTTTCCGGTGAAGTAATCAGTGGGATACTACTTTGACACCCATCGGGGTGTTCTTGTTAGCGGTAGGGCGCGAGCCCTCCGGTCTTCCACGGCCTGTTAGCGGCAGGGCGCAAGCCCAATACCTCTAAATCGAAATTGATGGGCGCCCGGACGCTGGCGCGAACCGGCTGATATCAATTGATGATCAGCCGTTTGGCGCGAGCCTACGGGCCCTACGCTGGTCAAAACCTTGTCGATTGAGCGGTATTGGGCTCGCGCCCTACCGCTAACAAGTAACACCCCGTTCGGAATCAAGTCGACGCCAGTGGCGTACGCTTCCAGCTTGCGACTCAGCCTGGATGCCAAGCAGGATGCTTACCCCACTTTGCGCCAAGCGAGTAGGCCTGCGATCAAGAACGCGAACTGCGTCGCCATGAAGATCGTCAGCCACATCAGCACGCCTTGGGTGAAGCCGTAGCTGTGCAACCCGATCCCCAATTCGTTGGTCCCGAACCAGCTCCACGCCGTGACGATATTGCCGCCGATGGAGAGGATCGCGAAGCCGCGCGCCTTGACCATCCCGTCCCAGCGGGCGTGCAGCATCAATGCGTTCCAAATCACGATCAGCAACGCACCGTTTTCTTTCGGGTCCCAGCCCCAGAAGCGACCCCAGCTGTCATCGGCCCACAACCCGCCCAGGATGGTCCCGACGGTACTGAACAGGATCCCGAAGCACGCGGCGCCGTAGATCATTCGATACAGCGATCGCCCCGCGCGTTCTTCGGCGCCGATCCAGTTACTGATCAGATAACCGATCCCCAGCATGCCGGCCACCATCGTCGCGACGTAGCCCAGCGAAACGCTGATCACGTGGGTCGCCAACCAGAACTGGGTGTCCAAGACGGCTTGCAAGACCGGCATCGTGTCGCCACTGCTAAGCCCACGTGCGACCAACAGCGAAAGCGTTCCCGCGGTCGCGGCGACCAGGTTGCCGAATCCGAGTCGATAGATTCGGTCGATCACCAGCCCGCCCAGAACGGCCGCCCAGCCGATGAACACGGCCGACGAGTAAATGTTGATGACCGGTGCCCGGCCGGTGATGTAAATGCGGCTGAGAATGGCGACCGAGTGAATCAGTGCCGCGACCAGCAACACGCCCCACGTCGCGTTCCTTAGGCGGTGGTCCCCGATCGCCAAGAACAGCAACGCCATCACCATCGAAAGGATGTACAAGATGGTCGCGCGGACCTCTGGTGAATTGGATTCCATCCAACGTTCCAGCGCCACCTTTTTAGAATTCAGCCCGGGGATCGGGTACGCGGCCGAAAGTGCCAATTGGTCATCGACGGCTTGGTTAAAACCTTCGTAATCTTTCTTTTCGTCGCTGTACGATTCGATCATCCGGCTGAACGGGTCCGAAGCCAATTGGCGATCGGGATCGTCCGACGGCCCCATGGAAGCATCGGCAAAGAACGCGGGGGCGAAGGCTGACCAATCAGGATCGTTGACGGCGCCGGTCGCCTCGTCCTGAGTCGGAGGAACGATCCGGGCGGTCGGCATGTTCTGGATCGATGCCATCCGTCGCTGCAATTCATCGATCGCGAATCGCCGCACCATTTCTTCGGTGATGCCTTCGGGCAAGTTGTCTGTCGGAATCTCTGGCGGACGCGGCAATTGGAACGCTTCGGCGGTCAACATGTATTGACGGGTTCGGCGATCCAGCTCAAGCAGCTTCTTTTCTTTAAACGACAACGCCGCTTCGTCTTTACCGCGAGCCGCCTTGATCAGCGCGTCGGCCTTGGGCCATTCGGTCAGCAACTCATCGAGCGAGTACAGCCGACTCTCACGCCGGTCCAATTTCAATTGACTACGCACCTCTTCGGCATCGACGCGGAACATCGGCAAGTAACGCAGTGCGGGATCGTCGATCGCGACTTCCATCAACCACTGCATCGCCGACATGCTTTTCTTGTCGACGCGGCTCTTGATGGCCCCCGGAGCGTTTTCCATCGGCAGCGATTCTTTGTTGCTGATCGCCTTGAGCGTCTGACGGGCGAAAGCATCCAGAGGCAAGACCCGGCCGCCGAACTGGGCGGGGATTTTGCCGGCGGTATAGAAGTCATAGTCCTTGTCACGCGAATCGGGCCGCAGCGACGTCATCGCCGCGGGCCATGGAATGAGCATCATCAGGGCAAGCACGGCCGCGATGTTGAACGCGATCACGGCCGGCCGCGAGGACGTCAACACTTGTCGATCCTCTTGGCTCAGTTCGGCCATCTCCTTGGCTCGTTCTCGTTCCCGACGTCCGACGAAACGCTTGAGCGTGCCGGTGAAGTGGGCCAGCATGCCGAGCGCCATGATGCTGCAAGCGACGTAGGGGATCAGCCAACCGCTGTTGCGCACCACCTGCAGCCCCGTCAGTTCTTTTCCACCGGGTAGCGGCGTGTAACTGGATTGGAAAAACGTTTCGCCGCGGTAGCGAAGCGGGTTGTTCATCCAGACCCGCTCGCGACGATCTTCGCCGGTTTCGGTGTCGATGATGCGAATGTAAGAACTGTAGTCCCGTGGCGTTTCGGTGCCGCTGTAATTGCGGCGTTGGACGTCTTCCAAGTGAACCCAATACGGCTTCACCTCGCGATGGTACTTCAGCCCGATCTTGTATTCCGTCTCGTTGATTGTGACTTCGTCGTAAACGTCCTTGGCCGTTCCGCCCGGTACCAACGTCTCTCGATCGGACAGCATTTGGCTGACCAGATGCGTGCCCAGCGACTCGCCGGTCTCCTTGTCGATCAATTCGATGTAGGCGGCCGCCACGTTCACTTCACCATCGGTCCCGCCACGCTTGCGTGCTTCGACGGCCTGGACTTCCAAACCGACACCCTTGGTTGCCGGGTTGCCGGTCGGTTTCGGATTGATCAGATCCGAGTTTTCGTAGAA
Source organism: Stieleria sp. (assembly GCF_041595215.1). Lineage (NCBI taxonomy): Bacteria > Pseudomonadati > Planctomycetota > Planctomycetia > Pirellulales > Pirellulaceae > Stieleria > Stieleria sp. Next base: position 10,829 of record NZ_JBFHKV010000045.1, read on the forward strand.
CGCGACCACCTTCACATCGGCCGGCAACGCGTCGTCGCGAATCAATTCGCCCGTGGACAAGGCTTGACCGATTTGCGGGCCGGGAATGGCCGTCACCATGTCCTCTTCTTCGCCGGGCACGATGAAGGTCAGTTCCACCTTGTCCAGGTTGATCAACGCGTTGGTCGATTCGCCTTCGACCAGACTGATCCGCTGTTCCAACTGGCGATCGCCGAACGCGAACTGCCCGAACATCAACAGTCCGACGCCGAAGTGCAGCAACAGATTGCCGCCTTGGCGTCCGAAGATCAGCAAACACCCGACCAACAAGATGACGCCGGCACCGAGTCCCTTGGTCAATTGCCAAACAATTCGCAGCCCCGGATCACCGATCCGCGCGCCGCTGAACAACGTGTACGCGATGATGCCCGCCAACAGCGCCGCGGTGATGTAACCGAGGACGCGTAGTGAGCGATGCTTGACATTGGTCGACACGGCAGTCAAACCGATCGCGGCGGCGACCCCGATGCCCTGCACGACGTACCAGAGAGACTCATAGGAGATCGGTGGCGCGCCCTGCAATCCGTCGCTGCTGTGTCCGCTGGCGATGATCAATCCCGCAACGACAAACCCGGCCAGGATAAACGTGATGCCGGCGGCCAAGCGTCCGCCCGTTGCCGACACTCGGAACCGCGTCGTCTTGGACGCAATCAAGTTGATCATCAGCAACACGCCGATCAACGCACCACCGGGAAACGGGATGATCCCGCGGATCGGATTGGCGTGTGGAAAAAACGCTTGGGGGAAGAAATCATCAAAGTGCATCCAAGCGATCCAAGAAACGAAGTACCGCTCCTTGACGTCTTGCATGTTCATTTCGTCCTGGGCCAGCGTGCCGACCAAGACGATGATCAACGAGGCGGCAAACAGGCCGACGGTCAGCTTGAGCGAACCGAGTGCCGCCAGCACATCGGCCGACGAGATCACGGTCGATTCTTCGCGTTCTTTCGGAAACTGGCCGGACGGGTTGGGAATAGTCGCCATGTGCTTTCTACGGTTTGTTTTGATTCGGCTGAACGGGAATTCGGCTGAACGGGGATTTAAAACGAAAGCGAATCCAAAAACGCTCTCATCGCGTCGGACTGCTCTGCGACGGTTTCGGGATCACCCGTCATTTTAATGAACTTGCTGCGTCCACCTTCCATTTCAACAATTGTCGCATCGATCGATTTCTGTCCCTTTTCGGCGTCGCCTGCGATGATAAACCGCTGTGCCGGACGGCCGGAAACGTCGAATTTCTCCGCACCGGCCATCATTTCATCCACGGCGGACTCCTCGGGCTTTCCACCGGCGACCTGCCCCATCCAGCGTGCGACGTTACTACGCAGGTCTCCGCCGGCCGTGATCACCGTGATTTCTGACTCGCCGACTTTGAACGCCGCTTCACGCATCCCGCCGGGCCGGACGTCCAAGCGTTCCCAACCCTCGGGCGTCTCCGACTGGAGCGACGCTTGCGTCGGCGTGCCCTGTGGCGGACTGCCGGTCGACGCGTTGACGGGTGGTCGCGCGGCCGGCGGCATGCCCATCGGACCGGCACCGGGCATCATTCCCATCGGAGCGGCCGTGGCGGCTCCGGGCTGTCCCACCAGATCCACCCAGACGGCTTGGCCCTCGGCCGCAGCCAGCTCGATCGATTCGCCGCCGGACCATTTCTCCGACGACGGCTTCAAGCCGACTTGGCCGCGCCAACGGTTCACGTTTTGCTGGACGTAATCGTTCCACGCCGCCTCGTCCATTGTGCCGGGAACCGACAGGTTGGAAATGCTCAGGTCCAATTGCTTCTTGGGCGTGTTGATATCGATCGTGGCGAAACGCATCGGCTTTTTTCCGCCGCGACGCCATCCTTCAGGCAGCGGTTCGAGCACGGGTTCGTCACTGGAATCGAATTGGACACTTTTGACAAACGATTGAAACTCGTCGTCGATCAGCGCCACCGCGTCTTCGGGGCCGAGAATCTTGAAGAACCAAACCTTTTCGCCGCGAGGGACCATCACCGCCAACAACCGATCCTTGCCCGGCAGCAACTGCTCGGGGACCTTCGTGGGAATCTTGTAGGTGACGATTCCTTCGGGTTGCTCACACCCACCGATGATCAGCATCGCGAACATCAGCGCTGCGATCTTCAGCGTGGCCAGCATCCGCACCGGCGGGACGGCCAGCCGTCTTCGGATCCCACCACCGTGGTGGCGTACTTTCTCTCTCAGATCCGGAATCATGGGCGCGGTCATAGCGGGGGCAGGCGGGAGGGTGAAGTCCGTTTCGGGGTGGGAACGCGGCGTCCGTACCTGGTTAGTATAGACGCGCCACCACCCTTCTTCGTACCCGCCAAGGCCAAACCCGAGTCAGGAATCCCAGCCGATCAGGAATCTCCGCCGATCAGGAATCCCAGCCCATCAATCCGATCAGCGAATCGGTCAGGGCGCTGACCGGCGAGGAGATATCGTTGTAGGTCCACATGTTGCGAACCAAGTCGGTCATCAGCATGCCGCCCAGCGAAAGCGTCAGGATGATGAACATCAGCGCCAGACACTGCAGCATCGAAAAGGGAACTTCGTAGCCCCCCATGCCGGAGACTGCACCGACCGAAGGCGATTCGTCGACCTCGTCCATCTCGATCGCTTCGCCACCCAGAACGTCCCCGTCCATGCCGGCGGGTGATTCATCGAACGCATCGGCCTCCAGCGGTTCGGCATCGCTAAACCCGGCATCGGCAAATCCCGCGTCGTCGGCGAAGTCATCGTTGAATTCAACGGCCTCACCGACCAATTCCGAATCCTCGACTTCGATGACTTGCGAGCTGCTTTCCAGATCCGCGTCCAAGCCGACGCCGGAGGGTGAAAGCTGGAACTCCTCGTCCGACCCGCTGCCTCCGGCGTTCTTACCGCTGGATCCAGAAATCCCGCTGCCGTCGGTCAGTTCGGCACCCAAGTCCAGCGCCGACAGACTGCTGCCGGCCAGATCCAGGGGCTCGCTCTCGAGCGACAATCCGCTGTCGCTCGGGCTCATCAGGTTGATGCCACTGTCGCCGGCGACCGAAATATCGCTGACGCTGTCGAGCATCAAATCGGCGTCGTCATCGGCGATCACCAGGTCATCGTCCTCGTCCAACGCGTCGTCCATCTCGTTGATGACGCTGGAACCGAGCCCGCTGCCCAGGCCCGACGAGGTCAACAGATTTTCGCTGTCGCCCGAAATCAGACCGCTTCCGCTGCCGGATTGTTCGGCACCGAGCAGATCCAATTCGCTCAAGACATCCGCACCAGACGACTTCAGCTGTTCCCCGGAATCCGGCGAATCGAGTTCGTTCATCAATTCAAGACTGCTCGCCCCGGCGGCTTTGACCTGCAGTTCGTCCTCGGACAGCGAATCCAAATCCAAGCTGTCCGAATCCTCGCCCAACATCAGATCATCGCTATCGTCTTCGGACAATGAACCGGCGAAAGCGAATTCATCGTCCGAACTGGCGCCATCGGTGACGTCGACGTCGCTGATCGAGATTTTGTCGGCCTCGGCTTGGATCTCTGCTTTGGCGACCGGCCCGGTGCTGCCCTCTTTGGGATCGATGGCGACATCGATCGAATCAACGCTGTCGTCCATCAACGCCGGGTCGTTGAGTTTTAATTCCGCCGAATCGATTTCTTGCAGTGCGTTTTCGTCACTCTCGAACAGCGAATCCTGCTCCAACTCGTCGCCCAGCTTGCCGCTGTCCGACGCCACCAGTTCGACGTCGCTGCCCTCTTCTCTGGAGCCCGTCACCAAGTTGACGTCACTGCCTTCGCCGGGCGTTTCCGAACCGATGCCCAAATCGCTGCCGTCAGCGTCGGCGGCCGAATCGCCACCGATCACGCTGCCCGATCCCGAGCCGGATTCACCGACCAGAATCCCAGACCCGAATCCGTCGGCCAATTCATCCGCCAAACGGTCGATTTCGGTGTCGGGGAACTTCCAACTGGAACCGTCACGAAAACCGCGGACTTGGCCTTGGCTGCGAAGTTCAACGAGGCGATCGGTGCTGATCCCAAGTTTTGCAGCAGCTTCTTCAAGTGACAGATAAGACATGGGCGAAGATTGATTCGAGCGGGGGGGAGAAACTATGGGTACGACTGATGCCCCTTTCCCTATCGCTCGGATCGCCGGCAAACGCTACTTCACCTGACTGCCAAGAAGTCGGATTTGACCGGGAAGTGGCTTCGTCAGATTGAGCGATAAGGAAAAGTCGGCATCGATCGGGCGGCTGCTGACCAAGCGGATCTGGCCCGACCTATCGATATGATACACGGCGATTTGCATTTTTCCGGTATGAACCAGCGTAATTGTTTGACTTCCCGAGCCGTCAAATCCGTTAAACCCGATCAACTCCCCCGCCGCCGCGACTTGCGGCCCCTTTTCGCTCGCGCCGAGCTGCATCGCGGACGGTCCCACACCCTGCACCGCCTGTCCGGGGGGCAACCCGGCTTCGTAACCGCCGGCCCCCGCGTTTTCCGGAATCCCATAAGGCGACGGCTGGTCGGCAACCCCGCCGACGACCAAGGCTGACAGCAGTCCCAATCCCAGCAATCCGATTCGCCAATGCATCCTGCAGTCTCCTAAAGTGGATTCGATCATCCGTTGTTTTTACTAGCGGTAGGGCGCGAGCCCTCCGGTCTTTCAAACTGTTTTCAAACCGCCACCGGACGGCTCGCGCCGTTCCGCTACCGCCTCAGCGCCAAGCCACCGGACGGCTCGCGCCGTTCCGCTTCAGCGCCGATACGGATGGGCCCGCTCGCCGTCCGTCGCGTCTCAGCTTGCACCCCGTGCTACCAATCCGCCGGCATCACTCGCAACCCAGAATCTGGCAAACCGCGTCGTGAAGCGGCCCGTTGGTGCCCAGCCCGTCGCCGCCGCGGACCGTCGCGACGCCTTTCCAATCCGTGAACCGGCCTCCCGATTCCACCATCACCGGCAGGATCGCGGCCACGTCCCAGGCATTGCAGACCGGATCGATCATCACATCGGCCCGCCCCGTCGCGACCAGCAAATAGCCGTAACCATCGCCCCAGGTCCGGGTGATCCAGCACGCCCGCTCGATCCGTTTGAACGTCTCGGCTGAGTCGCGGGCGTCAAAGGAATCCACCTGGCTGGTCACAAATACCGCTTGAGACAACTCGGTCCGCCCGGAGACGCGAGCGGGTGTCCAGCCCTGCAGGGTTCCATCGATCGATCGCGTCTGATGCCAGCATCCATGACCGAGTGCCGCGACCACCATTTCACCGAGTGCGGGAATGAAGATCACGCCGCCGATCGGCTGGCCATCTTTTTCCAATGCCAGCAACGTCGAATACAGCGGCACCCCACACACAAACGACTTGGTGCCGTCGATCGGATCGACCACCCAGCGATACCGTGACTGGCCCACCGTCTCGGCGAATTCTTCTCCCTGAACCGTGTCCTCGGGAAAGGCCTCCGCGATTTGCTCGCGGACGAGCTGCTCGGCTTCGCGATCGGCGATCGTCACCGGCGAGTCATCTTTTTTCGCATCGACACGCAAATCCCCCGAGCCGAAGTACTTCAGGGTATGCTCCCCAGCGGCGCGTGCGATCGAAACCATGGCCGAAAGCCGGCCGGATTCGAGCGACGACCAGGCGTCCGGTCCAGTTAATTCCGTCGATCCCATGTTTGAATCCGTCATGCGTTTGTCGTTGTCTTTGGGTCACGTTGTCGGTTGGTCAGCCTGTCCGTCATCGCCGACCGCTGGACCGGCAAATTGTCCGGGAAAGAAGCTTTGGTACAGCAGCATCCCGGCCCCGACGACCAACAGCGAATCGGCGATGTTGAAATTGGGCCAGGTCCACTGTTCGTTGATCCGCCACAGGATCCAGTCGCGGACGCCGCTGCGCCATTGGTCTGGATAGCCGGTTTGCCACCAAAACCCCAAGCGATCGTAAAGATTGCCGATGATCCCGCCGCCGACCATCCCCAACGCCACGGTCAACCACATCGACTCGGCCGCCCGGAACCAAAACAACCAGACCACGATCCCGATCGCCGCGATGACGCTCATGCCGGCAAAAAAGGTCCCCTGCCCTGCCCCGACGCCGAACACGGCGCCGATATTGACGGCCGTCTCGATTCCGAAATACGGCTCCCAGACCCACCAAATGTCACTCTGGGTCGGCAAGCCGCGCCAGCGAAACACCGCGGCTTTGCTCCACAAATCCAGTCCTCCGCCGACCACCGCGATCGAAAGAAAAATCCAGAATCGGCCGACCAGCGATAGCGGGGCAGGCGTCGCATCATCGGAACGCCCGGCTTCGGAGTGATCGGCTTCGAAGTGATCGGCGTCGGAGTGATCGGTTGTCGGTTCAGCTTGATTCATCGTCGTTCTGCTGGCCCGATTGGGACGCCGCCAGCGATCGTTGCGTGGGAGTGATGGGAACGCCTACACGGTA
>NZ_JBFHKV010000046.1:0-17267 GCF_041595215.1 Stieleria sp.
CACCAGCGCCGTTGGTGTCCAGCCTTTAGGCGCATCAGGACGCGCTGCGAAGCAGCAGGATGGGCGGCTAAAGCCTGCACACCAGCGCACGTTGGTGTCCAGCCTTTAGGCGCATCCCCACGCGCTGCGAAGCAGCGAAACCGGGCGGCTGAAGCCTGCACACCAGCGCGTCTACACCTTCCATTCGGACCCCTGATCAGCCTAACGCACGCCGATAAACCAAACGCACGTCGTCTTCAAAACGGTCCACTTGGCTGAGTGCTAGCTTGGTTGCCAAGTCGATGGGGCCGAGTCCCGCTCCGGCGATGGGGCCGGGCGCTGTAACGCCGCCGAACAATTTGGCCCCGATGTAGACATGGAATTCGTCGACCAGGCACTCGCCCGAGGTTGGATCCCAGAAACTGCCCAGCAATGCGGCACCGCCTTCGATCATCACGTTCGTCATCTCTTGTTCGCCGAGTCGCTGGAGCGTTTGACGAACCATCGACTGTGGGTCATCCGAGTCCAATGCAAACACTCTTGCCCCGCGTTGGCGCAGCGCCGCCAAGCGTTCGCCGTCGACCAGCGGCGAGGTGAACAACCAAGTCTCAATGGCGTCTGCCGTTTGAATCAGCTTGGACTGCAGCGCGGGAAGCCGGCGACGACAGAACACGACGCGTTTGGCAACGCGTGGCGGCGTCACCGCGACACCCTCGGCGTCGACCAATCGGGCGTTGAGCATCGGGTCGTCCGCCTCGACGGTGCCCATCGCTGTGATGATCGCGTCGACGCGGCCGCGTAACCGATGCACCCGACGCCTCGATTCCGCTCCCGTGATCCACTGGCTTTGGCGAGACACGGTGGCAATGCGACCGTCTGCGGTCATCGCCCACTTGGCGATCACCCACGGCGTGCCGGTGCGAACACGTTTTAAATACGGTGCCAATAATGCTTCGGCATCGGCCTTCAAGACGTCTAGGGTGACCTCGATCCCGGCCTGACGCAGCTGACGGATCCCACCGCCATCGACCTTGGGAAAGGGATCGCGCATTGCAACGACGACACGTGTGACGCCGGCCCGGATCAGCGCTTCGCTGCAGGGCGGCGTCTTGCCGTGGTGACAACAGGGTTCCAAGGTGACGTAGGCGGTCGCACCGGCGGCCTCGTCCGGTGACCGCAGTGATTGCAAGGCGTCGACTTCCGCGTGCGGCCCACCGAACACGTGGTGATAACCGCGGGCGATGCAGACCCCATCTTTGACGAGCACACAACCGACCATTGGATTCGGTTCAACGTAACCTTGCCCTCGGACGGCCAAGTCCAGGGCAAGTCGCATCCAGTGTTCATCGTCAGGATGGTGGGTCGACGTCATGCGACCGTTCAATCCATTCCGGGGACCCAAAGCTTGCCGCCTTCACCACCGGATGGATTGGGGGCGGCCGGCGAGTCGGGCGTCCAAACCCCGCCGGAACGCTCTTCCGGAGGCGCCGCCGGCGTGAATTCGGTCGGGGCTGCCGCCGGTGCGCCGGGGCCATCGCGTAACGATCCATCGGGGCGAATGATCCCCAACTGCATCAGCAGCTGCTGCACGCGTGCCATCACGGAGGGATCGTTTCCGTAGTTCTTTTCGATGTCCATGATCGTTTGTCGGAAACCGTCCTGATCGGACATCGACAAACAAAGTTCAAGCCGTGCGAGCAAGATGGACGCGAAGTTCAGCTTGTGTGTTTTGGCGAATTGGATCGCTCGATCGCTGATCGCAATCGACTCGCCCGGTTCCGGTGTCGACATCATCCACAGGATGTAACCTTCCATCGCCATCCGGTTTTCCTGCTCGTTGGCAGCGTCGGCGGCTGTCTTTTCGACCAGCTTTGCGGCGAACCGGTTGCAGGCGGTCATGCCGCCGGTCGCACGTGCGTTGCTGGCCAAGACGTACAACTGCATCGGAGAAAGTTCGTCGGGATTGACGCGAAAGAAATCGGCGGCGGACACGTCGCCGAGTGTTTCGTCGCTCGGTTTCAGTTCCGGCAACGGATCGACTTTGGAGATCTGATAGATGTCGGCAAGCGCGCCCGCCAAGCTGATGATCCGCTCGTGGCCTTCGAGAACGCGGACGACCGTGGCCCGCTCCATCGCCAGCGCGTCGTCATCGGCGGCGGCGGCCAACGATTTGCCGGCCAGCATCGGCAACGGCAGCTCACAGGCTCGCTTGCCGTCGTGGCTGGCCGCGAACTCGCGATTGAATCGTGCCAGTTCGGCCATCGATTTGGGTTGCACCTGACGAATCGGACGATCATCCAGGGCAAACGTCATCGGGATCGGATGGGGTTCATCCAAGACGACTTTGCCATCGGGGATCGCGGCCAGCAGGATGCCCTTGACCGTTTCGACGCGGTCTTCGGTGACATCAAACGCAATCGCTTGGGCGCTCCGATCGGTCTGTCGCCCGAACACCGCGACCAGGGCGATCGATGCCGGGCATTGGGCCGCTGGTACGTCTTGATCGTTCGATTCCAGCGGTCGGTCGGAAACGAAAAACGCGCTCCGGGGTCGGACTTCGCCCTCGGGGATTTGCAACTGGGACAACCGCTGGGCGGAGAGTTGTTCGGTTCGGTCGCTCGCGATCAACGCCATCTCGGCTTGATCGATGTCGTCGAATTCGACGTGGATCGTTTGGGCGTTGACCGACAGGGTTCCGATCGGCGAAAGCAGTCCGCTGATCGCACGGTATCGTTGACGCGTCAACAGATCCAACGCGTCGACTTGCGAGAGCTGGTTGGCCATTTCGGTTTGGCGTTCCAAATCACCACGCCACACCGCACAGTGGAACAAGCCCGACAGGATGGGCGCTTGATTCGGGGCGGTGCGTCGCAGCGATTCAAATTTGTCTTGCGCCAGCAGCACCTTGTTGCTGCGCAGCAACCCGACCGCTTCGTCATAACGTTCGCCCCAATCCGCGTCGGCGTCACGCTCGATCAATTGCGGCACGCTTTTGAGCAGATGATTGACGCCCGGTGAGGTGTCCAACTGTGCCAAGAACGCGTTGGCCTGTTCGGCTTCATAACCTTGTGAGCTGATCGCGAGCAGCGCGTAGACGCGTGCCGACAGGATCACACCGCTTTGGGCCAGTCCCATCGCGACGATCAACGCGACATCCATCAAGAACGCGTCGACTTCCTGGCCGCTTTCATTGAGTGCTTCCAACAACGAATCGGTCGCGCCCTGGACGTCCTGGCTGAACACGAGCGCGGCGGCACGTTGCGTCAGCGCGAGTGGATTGGAAGGTTGAAGCCGAATGAATCGTTCGGCATTCTCACTGAGCGAATCGTACTCGCGAAGATCCAACAACAGTCGACCGCGGATCGCCAACGCCCACGCCGCATCGGGGTGCTCTTCCAGAATCGATTTCAATCGATCCAATCCCGGGACGACCTGACCGCCCTCGATCATCGTCAGCACTTGGTCCATCTGGCCGACGGAGTCCTTGCACTTGCAGAACTTGATTTTTTTGCCGTTCCCACAGGGGCAAACGGCGTACAGATCGACAGACATAGAACGGGCCGAGATCGAGGATGGGGGGAGATGAGCCGAGAATGTTACCACGATCGGTGCATCTGGCCAAAGCCCCGCTGGACCGTGCCGCGGCGGATTTTCGCTCGTTCCCTTCGTTCCCCGGTTCCGCCTGGGAACGAGCCGTCGCTGTGGCGCCGGACCAGCCGCCGACGGGTCAACAAGCATGAGATGCGAAATGGACTGCCCGAGCTAACCCGACACCTCCGTGGCGCTGGCCGCGAATGCCTCCAACAAGAACGCCAGCGCGCGTTCCCCAATCCCCGGGAAACTGCTTTCGCGTGGGCCGGCGATATTCAAGGTTTGCGGCCGCACTTGGTCCAACCAAACGCGGACGGCGACCGGGGGCGACGCATCCATCGCCACCGACAGAAACGGTTTGCTCCAACGTGTCGCGTAACGACGCGTCAGCAACGTGCCGCCCTTGAGACGCTGTTCGTACAAAATCAGCGTGGCGTCACTGTCGATCACGTTCTGTTCGGTCCGAGGCGGATATTCGGCGGTCTCCATTTCCACCAACTCATATCGGCTGGGAATCGAACCGTCTTCGGACAACCGCCCCTTGGGACACCAGCCGCCGTGTTGGATCTGGTACGCGATCGCCACTTCCAATCCGGCGCGATCGACGCCGGTTTGCCCACCGGAGACGATGCGGCTGGGAAGAAACGGTGGCTCACCACGGGGGCTCGATGAACGCTGCGTCAAATCTTGCTCTCCTCGTCGTACCAATCAGCGTCGGCGATCAGCGTCGATTCGATCGATGATTCACTGGGAACCGAAAACGGGGGCTCCTGCCATGCGCCGGGAAGAGGCGCGGCGAACAGTCGCCTTTCGGATTTCGTCGGGTGCTCTATTAAAAGACGCCAGCTGTGCAGGGCAACCCCGTGGGGAAAACGGCTGTGCGAGCCGTATTTGGTGTCGCCCAGAATGGGGTGCCCGCGATCGGCGAATTGCAGGCGAATTTGATGCTTGCGGCCGGTCAACAACCGCACCGCGACGAGTGTCCGCGCCGCCGATCGGTCAATCACACAGTAGTTCAAACGAGCGTCTTGCGCGTCCGATCGCGGGTGCCGGGCGACCCGCATGCGATGCGCCGCGTCGTCTTTGAAAACTGAATCGGTCAATGTGCCTGATCGCGGCAACCCGGAATCTTTCTCCAAATCCCCGGCGACCATCGCCAGATACAATTTCCTCGCCCGGGTAGACACTTTCTTGCTTTTGCCAGGCCCGCCGAACTGAATCGCCAACCGCGAGGCCGCTTTGCTGGTTCGCGCCAGGACGAGCACGCCGGTGGTCAGTTGGTCGAGCCGGCTGACGACGCCGACAAACACGTTGCCCGGTTTTTGATAGCGACGTTTCAGATAATCCGCCGCCCAGCCGTGGGCGGTTTGAATGCCCGGTTCGGCTCCCATCGTCGGCATCCCGGCCGGCTTGTCGACGACCAACAGATGGTTGTCTTCATACAGAACCTTCATCGCGCCGCCGCCGTCGGGTTGTCATGCCGGTCGGCCCGAGGTTCGGTGAGCACGCGTCGCAGCCACGCCAGGGCTGCTTTGCCGATCCGTTCGTAAATGATCGACGGATGACCGCCCAGTCGGCTGGTCGTCGAAAACACCGTCCCGGTCGGATCGATGACGATCAAGGTCACCTCGGCGGCCGGCAGCGGTTGGTCGTCGCTGCATTCCAACGACGGGTACTCGTCCACAGCGACCAACCATTGCGAGTCGCAGCGGCGACGAAGCGTTTCCAGGGCCGAGTCCGCATCGACATCCAACACCGTCGCCAATTCACCGAGCTTGGCAAAACAGAATCCGCCGCGATACGTGGACGATTCGCCGAGCGAGGCAAACCAATTGGCCAGCACCGCCGAGCGTCCAAATTCCACGCTCACCAAACTTTCGCCCCGTTCGGCCAGCATCCGCTCCACCGCGTGGTATTGTTCGAACTCTTCGCCGTCACCGAAGTGCAGTTCCCCGACGCGTTCCATGATTTCGGCACGCGTCGATTCGATCTGACGGTGGCATTCCTGTGGCGACTCGCCGATGGCGCTGATCCGCAGCGAGATCGTCGCGGAGCTGACCGTAATGCCGACGCGTGGCACGTGGTCGCGGGCGATCATCTCGCCCAAGCGTTGCTCCATGTCGCTTTCGCCGACGCCGAAGAATTTCATCACATGATGTTCGATGTGCCGACGTGTGTTGGCGCCGCTTTCTAAAATCCGCGGCGCGACGGTCTCGTCAAACATCCGTTTCATTTCTGCCGGAACACCGGGCAACGCAAACAGCCGACTGGTGGAACCATCGGGCCGCTGGAACGTCGCATCGACACCGGGAGCCGTGCCCTGTGGATTGACGATCTCCAGGCTGCCGACGGGAAACATCGCTTGGACCTCGTTACGCTGGGGCATTTCGCGATTGCGGCGGGCGAACAATCGGTGGATGTGGTCCAACGCCGATTGTCGCAATTCCAGCGGTTGGTCGAGCACGGCCGCCAACGCTTGACGCGTCAGATCATCGCGCGTCGGTCCCAGCCCGCCCGTGCAGACCACCACATCCGCCCGCAGCGCGGCGGTACGAAAGACGTCGATGTTGTGCTGCAGCGTGTCGCCGACGGTGCTGTGGAAGGTGACTTCAATCCCCAGTTCTCCCAGCCGCCGACTCAGCCATTGGGCGTTGGTGTCCAGCCGAGCGCCGCTGGTCATTTCGTCGCCGATCGAGACGACTTCGGCGGTGAGCGATTCGTTTTGCATCAAGAAGGATGGGTTGCGTCGTAAGAGATTCCAGGGACAGGTTGCGGCGGCCGGCCAGGACAGGCCCTGGCTGACGATCAGCGCACCAACGTCAATGCCGCCGAAGGCTTTTGCTCGGTCAGCAGGATCGAGACTCGCTTGCCGTCGTCGGCGACCGGTTTTCCGAGCACGACGATGCGATGTTGGTAATCGCGTTGCCGGTCAAACAATAGCCGCGTTTGAAACGATGTCGGTGGCTTGCCGTCTTGGCAGACGACTTCAAAGAACCACCAAGCATGGCCGCCGTCGAGTTTGCGTCCGACCCAGCGTATCGGGCGACCGCTGAGTTTGACAGCCTCGGGTTTGGCAGCCTCGGATTCGGCTCGTTCGCCTTGGCCGACTTGGGGATCAAAGAACAACTTGGAACGCAGGTATTCGCCCTGCCAATCCTCGTCGGCGTCGGCCTGGATCGAGCGGGCCATCCATTGTTCGTCCAGCACGTCGATCCGCAGCGCGACTTCGACGCGACGCGATTCCGCGTTCCACTCGATTTCACAAACGGTTTCGTGGACCGGGTGCATCAACAGCGTGGACCAGAGGGCGACGAGAACGGAGGTCATGTGGATCATTTTCCTTTGGCCGGTTCTTGCTCGGCTTTTTCGTCCGATGATTCGTCCTCTGCGTCTTGCTTCGGATCGTCGTTTTGATCATCGGCGGCTTTCTGCATCGGGTTCTTTTTCTTTTCGTCCTTGAACAACTTGAAACGACTGGGCACCATTTTGTCGGGCCAGTGGTTGTTGCCTTCGTCGACGTCGGCGGTCTGGCGTTTCGGATCGAGTTCCAGGCGGACGATTTCTTTGTCGGTGACGATCAACTTGCTGACGCGTTTGCTGTTGCTGCGCCAGATCTGGGCGGGGAACGTCATCATTTCGCTGGTGTTGTCGGCGTAGTGGACGCGGATCAGGATCGGCATCACCAAACCACCGACGTTACGAAAATCGACGATGTAAAAATTGGTGGTTCGGCGCAGGATCGCCCGCTCTTGGCTGCTCAGTCCGTCCAAGAATTTTTGAAACGACTTGCGGTCCTCTTCTTCGACTTTCCACTCGTCGTATTCGGGGCTGTTGTAAAAATCCTTGAGCCCCGGTTGCCAATCGATCCGCCGTCGCATGCCTTGATTGCGATCCTTGGTGATCGTGTCTTCTTCACGGTCCTTTTCCTGCCGCGTTCGTTCGGCTTGTTCATCCGGATCGCCCGAGTCGATCTTGTACAGCTGGACGTCGTCGATGGCGATGTCGACGTGGTCGGTTCCGTAGAACCAGCCCCGCCAGAACCAATCCAGATCGACGCCCGAGGCGTCTTCCATCGTGCGGAAAAAATCACTGGGCGTGGGGCGTTTGAATTTCCAACGCCGAGCGTACTCACGAAAGGCAAAGTCGAAGGATTCGCGGCCGAGAATGGTTTCGCGAAGAATGTTCAGCGCTGTGGCGGGTTTGCCATAGGCGTTGTTGCCGAACTGCAGGATCTCTTCGCTGCCCGTCATGATCGGACGTTGGTTGTTACCCCGCATGTAGCCGGTGATCTTTTCGGGGTCACCGCGTCGCGACGGGTAATCTTCTTCCCATTCCTGTTCGGCCAGATACTGCAGGAACGTGTTGAGCCCTTCGTCCATCCAGGTCCATTGTCGTTCGTCGCTGTTGACGATCATCGGAAAGAAGTTGTGACCGACCTCGTGGATGACGACCGAGATCAAACCGTACTTGGTCGCTTTGCTGTACGTTCCATCGTCTTCCGGACGCGGACCGTTGAAGCAGATCATCGGGTATTCCATGCCATAGACCGGACCGTTGACGCTGATCGCAACCGGGTACGGGTATTCAAAGGAGTATCGGCCGTAGACTTCCAGCGTGTGCGCGATCGCCTCGGTCGAATATTGGCTCCACAACGGTTCGGCTTCATTGGGGTAATAGGACATCGCCATCACCGTTTGCGAGCCGACCTTGACCCCCAGGGCATCCCAAATGAATTTCCGGCTGGCGGCAAAGGCGAAGTCGCGCACGTTCGTTGCGTCAAACTCCCACGTCTTTGTCGTTTCCGTTCTCACGCTTTCGTTCGCTTCGGCTTCCTCCGGCGTGATGATGAACACCGGCGTTGGAGCCTGTTCTGCCTTGGCCAACCGTTGTTTCCACTGATCGGTCAGCACCTGATCCGGGTTCTGCAAGGTTCCGGTGGACGCGACGACCATTTCCGACGGGACGGTGATCCGGACGCGATAATTGCCCAGTTCCAGCGTGAACTCGCCGCGGCCCAAGAACGACTTGTGTTGCCAGGCGCCGAAATCCGTGTAGGCGGCGACTCGGGGGAACCACTGCGCGATTTCGTAGATGTAGTTTTTGTCGTCCTCGAAATACTCCTTGCCGCCACGGGCGCGAATGACTTTCGCATCGACGATCTTGTACGAGTACTCGATCGCCACTTCGGTCTGTTCGCCCGGCGCGATCGGCGTCGACAGATCGATCCGCATCATCGTGCCGATGTCGGTGTGGCGGAGCGGTTTGTCGGCGCCGTCGGTGACCGATGCGATGCGGTAGCCTCCGTCAAAGCGACGGCTGGCCAAAATGGACTTCATCGCGCCGAACGAGATCCGCGGCGACAGCGACGGCGCGGTCGTGGTTTCCAAGGCGTCCGATCCCTGGCGGAATCGATTCTGGTCCAACTGGATCCAGAGATACGGCAGCGTGTGGGGCGATTGGTTGTGATAACGAATCTTCACCACGCCGTTGATCTGCTGCTGGTCGTCATCGAGCGTGACATCGATCTCATAGTCGGCGCGCTGTTGCCAGTAGGCGGGGCCGGGAGCACCCGAGGCGATTCGCGTCGCACCCGGCGTCGGCCACCAGGGGTCCAGTTGGGCGAAGGGGTCGTGGGGGTCGGAGTGTTTTCGGTTGGCCGATTCCGGTGATTGGGCCGAGACCTCGTCGGTGCCGACGCCCGACACGGCCGTCAGCAAGGCGAGGAAAACGATTGTCGCCAATCGAGGCGACACCAGGGGCACGAACAAGTAGCTTCGACGGCAGAGCGGAATCACAGTACAGGGGCTCAGGGTGCGAGACTCGGGCGGACGGGGCGACGTAGGATGACGCGACAATCTTAATTCGGCAGATTGTGGTCTGTCGACGTTATGTCTCCTGTGCGATGTCCTCCGCCCATAGATCAGGCTTTTCGCGAATAAATCGCTCCATCAGGGCGATGCAACCCGGGTCATTGGCGATCACGACTTCGACGCCGTGCTCGCGCAGGAATGCTTCGTTGCCACCAAAGTTCTGGTTTTCACCGATCACGACACGCGGAATGCCGAACTGGACGATCGTCCCGCTACACATCATGCAGGGGCTCAGCGAGGTGTAAAGTGTCGTGTCGCGATAGGTCGATTGACGCCCGGCCTTGCGCAGCGCATCCATTTCGCCGTGCGCGATCGGGTCGCCCTGTTGGACCCGCTGGTTTCGCCCACTGGCCAAGACCTCGTCCCCCCGCGCGAGCAGTGATCCGATCGGGCAGCCCCCCTCGTTGAACCCGGTCACGGCTTCTTCGTAAGCGCGTCGCAGCAAATAGTGATCCGTTTGGTTCAGCATCATAGACTCGGGGGATGGCACCGTTCATTCCGTGGCGTGTTGCCGTTATCCTGATGACGGTCGTCTTGGGTGGGGGCAATTCGTGCAGGCTGACGACCGCAGGCATCGGGCACAACAGCGATGACCTGCTCCCGCACGGCCGTTCATTTCCTCCGTCATGTTAGCACATTGAACATCAACGATTCAGATCCACTCCGCCATCGCGACCGTCAGATCGGCTATTGCACGAATGTTCATGCCGGCATCGATTTGACCTCGATCCGGGCGAATCTGCAGGAGTACGCGGTACCGGTCCAGCAACAACTTTCCCAGACACACGGTTTGAACGCGTTGGGCGTCGGACTGTGGATCCCCGACCAGGCTTCGCGTGAACTGGCCGCCGGTCAATTGGACGCCTTTCGTGGGTTCCTGGATTCCAATCGATTGCAGCCCTTCACGATCAATGGGTTTCCGTTCGCGAATTTCCATGGTGATCACGTCAAGCAACGCGTTTACTTGCCGACGTGGGCTGAGCCAGAGCGGTTGGAGTACACGCAGCGGCTGGCCACGATCTTGTCGCGGTTGCTTCACGAGGATCAGCCGCTGGGATCGATCAGCACGCTGCCGATCGGTTGGCCCGACAACCCGTTTGCAGACGATCGCTCCGGTCACGATGACGTAGCAATCGCCGGTGCCCAGCTGCGTGAACTGGCAGCGTTCCTGAAACGGCTGGAGGATCAGACCGGAAAACGGATCGTGGTCGCGATCGAACCGGAGCCCGGCTGCGTGATCGACACGGTCGGTGATCTGATCGGTTTCTTCGACGAACACCTACCCGATCCGACGCACCGACGTTATCTGACGGTTTGTCACGACATCTGTCACAGCGCCGTGATGAACGAACCGCAACGTTCGGTGGTGACGGCCTATGCCGATGCCGGAATCACGATCGGCAAGGTCCAGGTCAGCAGCGCGATCGTGGCCGATTGGGCATCGATCGCCGCCGCCGAGATTCCGGCGACCCTGGAACAGCTCGGCGCGTTCGCCGAAGATCGATATTTGCATCAGACGGGTCAGGTCGGACGCGACGGTTCCTTCCAATTGGCCGATGATTTGCCCGCACTGCTGGAGCAAACCCGAGCGGGCGATCTCGATAAGATCCTCCGCTGGGTGATCCATTTTCACGTCCCGATTTTCTTGGAACGCGTCGGCCAATTGACCACCAGCCGCGATGCGGTGATCGAATGTTTGCAGGCCCTGGACGATGACACGATCAACGTCGACTTCACGGGGCACTTGGAAGTCGAGACGTATGCCTGGACCGTCTTGCCCGAAGCGATGCGGCGACGTGGCTTGGCCGAAGACATCGCCAGTGAAATGCAGTGGTTGCTGGACCAGCTGGGGTGACGGCAGCTCAGTCTGCTGGAACTCACTTCGCTGCGGAAACCGTTCCACGACGTTTGCCCAACGGGCATTGACAACATAGCCTGGGGTAAGGGAACGAGCGCAGCGGAGTGACCGCCACCCCAGGAAAGAAAGCCCAGACCCTCTCTCCCCCTTTCGATCTGCCGGCGGCCTTGCCGCCGGCAGATCGAACGGGGGAGGTCTTCGGTAGCCGACTGGATCAGCTGTCGGTACACGTTTCCAGGAACCGAGCCAGACGGTGGAAGTCGCTGCCGGGTTCGATGAAGCGAACTTTCGTGACCAGCGTTTGGGGATCGACCAGCTTGTTGAACGGCACGTAGTGCAGATCCAGTTGACCGGAGACCGAGACCATCACGCCGTTGAGTTTCTCTTCCACGAGGGCACGGTACGCACCGACGCCGAGTTGCGAGCCGAGCATCACGTCGTAGGCGTGGGGCGGCGCGCAACGCGCTTCATAGCCGAGTTGCAGGCCGTTGACCTTGCGTGCTTTGCCGGTTCGCGCCGTGTAGGCTTTCGCGAGCAGTCCGCTCAGCAATGCGCCCAGGTTGATCGCGGAGATATTGATGTGGCCGTGGTCATCACGGGAAACGCCTTCCAAGTATTTCGCGGGCAAGAATTCCGCCAGGCCTTCGGCGACGACGATGGTTCCGTACTCGCGGCCTTCGCGTTCGCGGGCGACCATCATGTCGACCATCTTGTCGATCACCTTGTCCAGCACCATGATCTTGCGTGGCTTGCCGGTTTCCGGATCCACCTCTTCGGCTGCCAAGTCGCCGGCGATGTCTTCGACGCTCATCACCAAACTGCCTTCACCGGCGATCGCCGCGCCATAGGCCAACCAGCCCGCGCTGCGTCCCATCGCTTCGCACAGGAAGTACGCCTTTCCGGCCGCGGCGTCGTAATTCAAGTTGCGAATCTCTTCGGCCAACGTTTCCACGGCGGTGAAGAAACCGAACGTGAAATCGATTCCGCTGTAGTCGTTGTCGATCGTCTTGGGCAGGTGGATGACCGGGAACCGCCGCGCGTCGCCGGGCAGGTTGTCCTGGAACATTTTTAATTTGTTGGCCGTCTTCAGCGTGTCGTCACCGCCGATCGAAATCAACGCGTCGATTTCGAGGGAACACAGGCCTTCGTAAACGCGTCGCAGCGGCGCGACCAACTCGGGGTCTTTCAAGTGCTCGGGGCTGCTGACATGTTTTCCGGGGTTGGTACGGGCGGTCCCGATCATGATGCCACGACTGCTGCGGGCGTGGGTCAGCGATTCGTGGGTGAAGCGTAAGTAGTCGACGCCTTCTTGCAGCGGGCCTGCGGCGGTGTAATCGGCCAGACGACTGTAGCCGTGCTTGATCCCGAAAACCTGCGAGCCTTCTTCCAGGAATGAAAACGCAGCCGTCGAAATCACCGCGTTGGCAGCCGGCGCGGGGCCTCCGGCAAACAGAATGGCAACGCGTTTGATATCCAAGGTGTGATGGTCTGGCATGGTGTTCATTACTCGACAGGGAAGGGAGGGTTGTTTCTATGCAAAAGGGGCCGACGCAGATTCCATCGATGGGGCGGTTCGGACCGTCGAAGCGGGATTGGGAAGGGAAGTCGTCAGGGGGAGATTTTAGAGATGCCGCGATCAACGCCAAGCCGTTAAGGCGATTCGGCGGCTTTCGACACGACAAACCGGGGTTGAGGGACGGAAAAGTCACCCAGATTACCGCGTTTGAGCCATCCTGCCCCGCTTTCGAGCTGAATTCTCAACGATTGGCGCGTAAAACGCGAAGAATAGGCAAACAAAAAAAAGGGTGCCCCAGCCGATTCGGCTTCTTCGTTGTCGCGTCGCGCTAAAAGCTTGCAGTCCGGCGCCGGATCAATCAAGATCTCCCCTGCCTCGATCACGTCGACCTGCCGATCCGGCCGGGCCGATTGCGTGACGCGGCATCCTTCTCTTTCGCACGGTTGGCACGATCCGGATACTCACGATGACTTGGCATACTCCATCTGGCGACCGGTATCTGGTTGGTGAGGAGGCGGAGTTGGTGCGTGACTCGCTCGCAACCATGGTTCAGGAACTGGCCAGTTGTCGCGAAACCGAGGAGGAGCCGTGGGCGTATGGCGTCACGTTGTTCGATGAATTGACCTGGCAACAACAACTCGCCGTGCTCGATTTGTTGGCCACCAATCTGTTGCAGCAAACCGACCAGACACTTGAGTTGAGCGGCATCAACGAAGCGGCCGTCGCGGCGGTCTATCAAAATATCATCCAGCAAATCGAGCTTGAGATCGAATTGCATCCGGTCTCGCCGGAGGAATTCCGATGCCGCTGGCGACAAGCCGCATTGGACGCCTTTCTGGAAAACGAAGACGACGACGTGCTACGTCAGGAAGAGCGTTTGCAAGACGCCGACCAGAAATCGGTGTTTGACATCGAGGTGGATTCACTGGAGGTCGATCGTTGGAGCTGGCTGGTCGAAATGCTGGCCGACCGCGTTCTCTGGGACCGCGATTTCGAAATGGTCAACGTGATGATCGATGCCCCGCCCGAGCGCGCCGCCGCCATGCGTGCCGCCCTCGGAATCCACGCCGGCTATTACACCGCCATCGCCCCCGACCCGACCGACCGACAAGTCGACTCGTTGTTTGAGTCGCTGGAGCAATTGACCCGGGCGAAACCGAGATAGTGGCGTAAGCTTCCAGCTTGCGTCCCCTCAGCTGCAAGCTGAGCGTTTGGTGAGCTTCCAGGTTGCGTCCCTCTCAGCTGAAAGCTGAGCGAAAGGCAAGCTGGAAGCTGACGCCACTGGTTAGTTGATGGCGACGATGTAGCAGATCCAGCTGGGGTCGCTGTCGGCTGCCCCGCAGCGATACCATCCGCCATCGAGTTCCGGATCTTCTTCGTTCTCGCGTTCCCAATAAACGTGGCTCTCCCGGAATCCGGCTTCGGCCAGCATCTCGCGGACTTCGGGAATCGTCCAGAACCGCCAATGGTATTCAAAGGCCCGCTTCAGTTTGCTGCCGTCGGGGAACTTGAATGAGATCGAAAAACTCGCGTCGGCGGTGATCGGGTTGAAGGATTCCTGTTTCCAGTGATAGTCGAACCCTTTCTTTCCTTTTTTGATCGTCCGCTTGTCGGTGTGGTCTTCGTTGAAGCATTCACCGCCGCCCATCATGTCCATGACCATGATGCCCTGATCGTTCAGATGAGAACGGGCGATCTTGAAGTACTCGACGACTTCGGGGCGGGTTTTAAAGATCCAGAACGAGAAATTCTGGGCGGCCAAGACGTCGGCCGGTTCGGTGTTGCCGTCGCGAACGTCTTGTTCGAGCAACGTGACGCGTTTCCGCTGAGCCGGTTTTAATTTGGCCAGATTATGATCGCGTCCCCATTGCAGCGTTTCGCTGCAGAAGTCGACGCCGACCGCGGTGCGGCGGGGGCTCGACGCGACCCACTTGCAACACACCGCGAAGGTGCCGCAAAAGTCTTCACGAAGCGTCAGAGGTTTGCGTTTATAGGCCTCGCGATAGGCTTGTTCAAAGAATTCGACCTCATGTTCGGGGGTCTGTACCGATTGTTGATAGAGGTCGAACTTGTCCGCCGTCGCCGCCATCGTGGGCGACGACTTGGATTTTGATTTTGCCATGTTGTCAATTCAATGGTGGGATTATCGACGCGCCAGCCGACGCGAGATCGCCTTGGTCGGCAGCGGCATGATCTCGGCCGGACCGCTGGGATTGAACAGCGCGTCGTCTCGGGTCTGTTCGTCTTCGGGTTGCTCATAGGTGACCAGGTAGGCGCCGATGATGTCGCCGCCTTTCTCGTAGACCGGCGGCCAGAACTCTTCGCCGCGAATCGCTAACGTCCGGGCCAACAGCCGCGTCGCACGTCCGGAGAATCCGCTGAGCACCATATCGAGTCGACCGAGCGCTTCACGGTAAATGTAGAACACCATTGCGGTGTCCTTGTTCGTGCCGCCGGCAAATTCCCAGGTTCCGTCGTCTTTTTCGTAGTAGAAACCCGGTTCGGGCGCGTCTTCGTTCTTGCTCAACCGCGTGCCCGCCGAAGCGCTGTCGGGTTTGGGGTCGGAATCTCGGTAGCGCAGAAAGAACGGACAGGAACGTGCCGACACATCATCGACGTCGTCTTCGGTCACAAACGGCGTGCAGCCGAACACGTCGGAGAACAGCAGTTCGACGACCGGGTTGCTCTTGATGCTGCCGATGCAGATCATGCCGCGGTCGCCCGTCGCGTCGACAAACCCGTCAAAGACTTCGTCCGCCCGCTCTCGCACGTCGGTCGGATCGACCTGGCCCGGACTCCAGACCAGTGTCTGTTGGAATCGGTCGGGCATGGGGACTTCGCGTCCGGAACCTTCGTCGCCGTCCTGCTCCTTGTGCTTGGCGACGCCGCCGAGTGTCGACACGCCACTGAGGACTTCGCCGACCAGAACCGAATCGCTGGCGACCACCGAAGCTCCTTCGGGAGTCGCGTTGGCATCGGTCGCCCGAACCCCCACGATGATTTCAATTTCTTTACGCCGCGCGATCAGCTCCCAAAAGTTCTCCGGATTGACCGCAAACAGCGCCCCGGGCAATTGGTCCGCGGTCGCATGCCCCTGGTCGATCAAGTAATCGCACAGACGCGACAGGGCATCCAGCGGGATGTACTTGGCCTCATTCTTCAAAAGCGAAGCGACTTGGTGACGGTCTAAACCCGTGTGTTCCACAATCGATTTGATGGTCCCCGGACGTTTGCGACGGTCCGGGGTGTGGCCCAACAGTTCAGCCAAGCGAAATGCGTATCTCATAGTCGCGTCTATTTCGAGAGGTTTCAGTGAAAAGGTGGTCAGGCAAGTCGCTCGACCGGTGAACTCATTGCGGGGGGCATTCTCACTTTCCGTGGTAAGCCTCCCCACCCCGCTTGCCAAGACTCGCGTCTCGTGTTGCTGCGGGCAGGTGCGTTAGTTTCGTCGATCAACGAAGGCCCGACTACCCCACAGAAATCGGGACACCAAGTAAGCCGCGATCCCGATCCCAAGGGTGCCCAATCCCACCGTGGCTTGCAACGGAACCCGAATCGCCGTCAATGTCGCGATCCCCAGTGTGCCCACGACGTAGAGGATCGGCACCCACGGGTAGCCCCAGACCCGAACCGGATGCACACCGTGGTTGCGAAACAGGAAAACCAACGACCCACACAGGGCGGCGCAGATCGACAAGGTAAACCCCAAATAGTCCAGTTGTTCACGTAGCGTGCTGATGCAAATCACCACGATCGCCAAGCCGGCTTGGATCCAGATCGTCGGGAGCGATTCGACTGGTCCGGTAATGGTCGCGGCGCCAGTGTGTCCGCCGCGGCGACCGATCAACCAACGCGGCAACAGGCGATCGGCCGCCATTTTTTGATAGACCCTGGGCCCGGTCTGCATCAGGGCCAACACCGATGTTCCCAACCCCGCCAGGATCGCAATTCGCACCAAGGGACTGACCCATGACCCCCACGCCGATCCGCGGGCCTGGATCTGTCGACCGACCGATTCGGCCGCCAACGTCGCCACGTTGGGCTGCCCGGCGACCTCGGCCGCCGGCGGGGCGTAGACGAAAATAATGTTCAACAGCAGGTACAGCACCGCCACCGCCACGGTGCCAAACAGCATCGCTCGCGGCACATTCCGCGTCGGTTGGTCGATCTCGTCGGTCAGATAAACCGCCGCGTTGAATCCGCTGTAGCTGAGTGAAATCCACGTCAACGCGTTGGCGAACACCAACGCAAATGCCCAGCCGCCGCCTGTCGTCGCCTCGGCTCCAGCGTCTTCCCCCGCTTCGGGCACAGCGGCGACGGCGGTCCCCTGCCACGTCGAAAGCGTGCTGTAGGCGATCAGCACGAACAGCCCGATCAAAACCAGTTTGGCAATCACCACACCGTTCTGAATGTGTGTCCCACGCTTGAGCCCCAGACTGTGCACGATCGCTGC
>NZ_JBFHKV010000047.1:0-17060 GCF_041595215.1 Stieleria sp.
AGGCGCGAAGAAAGACCTGGTCGACATCGATGGCGAATCCGCCGCCTACTTCGCCCGACAAAACGGCCACCTCAAAATCGCCGAACGGTTGGAAGGACGTTAGGGGGCTAGGTTCCAGGTTCCAGGTTCCAGGTTCCAAGTTCCAAGTTCCAAGTTCCAAGTTCCAAGTCAGTTGGCAGAAAAATGGGGGAGACGGGAAGTAGGCAAGAAAATGGGTGACACGAAAAGTTCGGACCAAAATGCAATCTGACGACCTGCAACTTGGAACTTGGAACTTAAAACTTAAAACCTATCTCCCCGGGACGCAGAGTTCGATCCAGTGTCCGTCGGGGTCTTGGACGAAGGTCTGTTGGGCACCGTCGGGGCGGATTCGGCGGGGGAGTCGGGTCGCCTGATGGGCGTCCAGGTGCTTTTCCCAAGCATCCAGATCATCGACGACGAGCGCCAAGTGGGTGCCACGATGGCTTGAATGCACCGGCAGGTCGCGGTCGCCGATCAAATGCAGTTCTTGATCGACGCCCAAGCGAAACCAGGCACCGGGAAAATCGAACGCCGGACGATCCATCGCCGGCAAACACAGAACGTCCCGGTAGAACGCCACGCTCACCGGAACATCGGCAACATGCAGCGCCACGTGATTGAGTTGATGAACGTTCAACTTGAAACTTGAAACTTGAAACCTGAAACTTGAAACTTCGTCTCGTCCTACGCCGACCTGGCCGCGTATTGCTCGGCGTACTCGATCGTCCACGCGTCGATCACGTCTTCGAATTCTTCCACATCGACTTCCTCGATGTTGCGGAACAAAGACCGATTGAAGATCTCGCGGTTTTCGACGGTCGCCTTGCCCTTCAGATCCAACACACGTAGATCGCTGTAGGGGCGGATGACCATTTCGAATCGACTGTAGGCGTTGGATCGACGTCCGCTTTTGATTCTCAAATCATCGCGATAACACGCCGTTCCCCAACCGACTTCGCCGAACAGGGCTTCCTGGCGAAACCCCGGAAAGGCATCGATGATGCTGCGCATCTTGACTTCGATTCGCTCGGACAACGAGAGCCGATAGGACGTGTGCAGCCGCTTCAGCTCCTCCTCGGTCAACTCCTTGCGTTTCGCTTCGCTGGCCGAATGATCGCGTCGCCGCTGCCCCCGCTGGATCGCTGATTCCAGACGGGATTGAAAATCATCCTTCATTCCGACGCCTCCGTTGGCTTATCGGACCCCGCGTCGCTGGGGCTGGCAGCTTGACCCGATGCGTCGCGTTGCCCGGCTTCACCGCCGACAGCCGCTTGAACAGGTGCCGGTTGAGCGGGTGCCGCTTGAACAGGCGCCGGTGGCGTCGCCGCCGTCACTTGCTCGACCGGTTTGGCCGCTTCGGTCGCCGCGGACTCAGTCTTCGCAGTCTCCGACTTGGCAGCGTCCGACTTGGGTTTGGACTCCTTTGCCGCGGGCGCGTCTTCCTGTTTGGAATAGAACTGCAACAGATCGCCGAACGATCGCAGCGGTTCGTCTCCCTTTTGCATCGCATCGGTGAGCGGTTTTGCTTCGGGCTTGGCGACCACGCGATAAGATTCGGGCTGGCGTGGTTTTCGCGAATCACGACCACCGCGACCACCCTGGCCGCCTCGTCCGCCACGCCCTTGGCCGCCGCGTCCCTGTCCGCCACGACCCTGGCCCCCGCGTCCCTGTCCCTGTCCGCCGCGACCTTGGCCTCCGCGACCTTGGCCGCCGGCCGGTTGATCACCGCGTGCCGCCCCGGCACCCTGAGCGGCCGGTTGTGGTTGGCCGCTGCGTTGACCTTGTCCGCCGCCAGAACGCCCGGCTCCTTGTCGTCCCTGGCCGCCGCCCGAACGGGCGTCGCGTCGGTAACCGCCACGACCTCCGCCGGCATCGCGATTGTGCCGCTCTTTCTCCAGCCGCTCTTCCTGCTGGGGCGAAAGCGCACTCAAGCCGACGCGGCGTCGTTTTTCGTCGATCCCGGTGACCCAAGCGGTGACTACATCACCGACCTGGATCGCTTCGTTGAGATCTTCCACGTATCCGTCGCTCAAACGGCTGACGTGAATCAGTCCGCTGCAATCGGGGGCCAATTCGACAAACACGCCAAAGCTCATCACCCCGACGACGACGCCGACGACCTGGTCGCCCGGTTTGAGCGTCTTCAGTGTGGGCATCGTGTCGAGCACGCCGGGCGGGTCATTGCTGATCGCCGTTTCACCAAACGGATCACACAACCATCCGACCAATTGGTTCACGCGGTGCCGACCGACTTGCCATTCCTTGATGCACTTGTCGATCTTGGCGCGTTCGGGACGGGGGCGTTTGATCGGTTCGGGACTGGAATTCTCCGGCCCGGGACTGGTCGACTCAGCCGTGCCTGCACCCTCGCTGTCGGCCGTCTTGGATTCGGCGTCCTGATTTTCAGAATTCGAAGCAGCGTCCGACTCGTCCGTCGCCGTCGAATCCGAAGCCGCGGCGTCTGGCTCGGCTTCGGCAGCCGGCTCGACCGACGCGATTTCACTGACGTTCTCCGCAGCGGTCTCAGCGGGTGTTTCCGTAGCCGTCTCAGCGGTAGATGACTCGGCTGACTCTGTCGCGGCCGCCGGATCCGCCGACTCGGCCGCGTCGGCGTCCTCACCGATCTTGAATTCGCCCGCCTTTTCGCCGGCATGATCGAAATCTTCGACCGGAGCCGGTTGCTTGGGTTGGGTCGCGTCGACCAATTTGGGTTCAGCGAGGTCGGCCAGTTTTTCGTAGCTGGGGGCTTCGTATCCCGGGGGAGCCGGCGGAGGCAATTCGATTTCGAGCGCCGTCGCCAGTTTCTTGGCCAACCCGTAGTCGTCCGGATGGATCAAGGTCCCGTCGAGCACTTCGTCGCTTTCGAAGACCCGCAGGAACGGAATCGCCTGGCGGGTCTGGACGACCGATTCCCAACCCTCCAATTCCAACAGTTCCTGACGCGAACGCAGCAGGTTTTGTTCGCGTCGGGTGATCAACGAGCGTGCCACGTCGGGGTTCATGCCGGGCAGTTGCTGCAACCAACCCAACGGCGCGGCGTTGCTGTCCACGCCGCCGCGTGACGCGCCACTGGACATGATGTGCCCCAGCGAAATCGACAACGCGTCTTCGGACAGTTCGCTTTGGAACGACGCCAATCGCAGTCGCAAGGGATCAACTTTTGCGTAGGCTTGGGGCGGATGCAACACGGAAAACGCGATCCAGGCTGCGGCACGGAACCGCCGCGGAGTCGATCGCATCTCGGAATTGGCCACGTCGCTGCTGGAATAGGTATCCGCACCGGAGCGATCGGCGACGGTCCAGCGAACCGAATGATCGGGGCTTTGTGCGATCAAGTCTCCCAGCGCGATCAAGCAGGCGCGTCGGGCCGGCCCGTTGCTGACGACGACCAGATCGACGTGATAGTGATGGATCAACTCGCCCATCTTGGCGACGGTTTGCCCACGCACACTTCCGGACAACTGACAGGGCAGATCTTCGCCGTGCAGCACGCGGCCGTCGGACGACACGATGGCCGTCGCGGCGGTCTTCGGCCCGACGGCATCGATCGACATCACGACCTTCGCTTCGACGGGCCCGCGGTTGACCTGGCGTCGCAAGTGGTCCGCCACGACGCTGACCAAGCGGGCCGACGCGCGCTCATGAAGCTCATCCCACCAAGCCGCCTCGGCGGCCTCGCGGATGTCGGCTTCGTGTTGCATCACCACGTCACCCAAGGTGGATTCCAGCCCCGGGTTCAATCCAACCACCGCTCGCTTGATTTCAGCGACCAATTTCGCCGCGTCATACTCAAACGCACACACCGCGACCTGGCTTCGCAACGCCCGGCCGAGCATGACGACTTGAAATGCGCTCAACTTGGTCGCCGGCATCCGCTTCCCTTCCAAGGGCTTCAGGACGCTGACCAGCCACCGACGGCGACGCTGGCGGGGCGAGATTTTTTTCTGTTTTTTCGGCGTCGATGCCTTCGCCTTCGATTTCTTGCCCGTCGGCTTCTCGTCCGGATCCGGCTTGAACCCCGGCAGATCCGATTCGGCGGCTGCACTGCCTTCGGCGGCTGCCGGTGGTTCGCCTTCGGCGTTGGCGGGTTCGCCCTGGCTGGCTTGTGCGTCTGCGTCAGCCGACTCGGACGGCTCCGCGGTCTCGGTCACTGCTTCGGCCGCGGCCGTCGCTTCGGGCTCAGCGGCCGGCGTTTCCGCTTCCGTCGATGCTTCGGCCGAACCTGCATCCGCGGCGGTGGATTCGGCGGGAGCCGCGGCTTCAGCTTGCGCGGTCTCTGCCTCGACGGCAGGTGCCTGTTCGGCGGGTGCCTGCTCGGCGGGTGCCTGCTCGGCAGCAGACTGCGCGGTCGCCGGCTCGGAGGCGTCGGTCGCCGGGGCGGCAGCCTCGGCAGTGTTTGCCTCGGCAGCCTCGCTCGCTTTCACGGCCTTGGCTTCGGCCTTCTCCTCGGCCTTGGCTTTGGCGGCTTGGGCCTGTTCGTTTTCCGCCGCCGCGATGTGGGGATCGTGGACGTCGGAGATATGCAGTTTCGCGTTCCGGCTCAGCCAACGCACCGCGGCGCTGATCACGCGTGGGTCACCGGCCAGTCGCCCGGGAATCGCCTTGGGCAGCCCTTCGACGGCCGCGGCGGCATCGGAGATCGATTCCAAGTTTTCGGCGACCGCGGCGGGATCGGACGGATCGCCTTTTTGGGGATTGAGCATCCGCACGGCCAAGCGATTGGCATCGGAGTCGATTCCGGCGGAGGTTTCTTGGCGGAGTCGTTTACCGAGTCGTTGCAGCGTTCGATTGGAGCCGCTTTTGCGAATCGCGTCACCGATGGCCGGATCGGCCAGCGGGGTGGACTGCCACAGTTCGTGCAATTCGTCGCGATAATCGGCCAGAGACTTCTCTGCATCGACGGCCGCTTTCAGATTCCACAGCGTCGCTTCGTCCAGCCCGCCGAGTTCGTCGCGACGGTAACGTGCTAAGAAAGGCGCTTCATAGCCTTGCTCAATCAGCGGCAAGGCAAGTTTCAGACTCGATGCGTCGCATCGCCCGCGTCGGGCGATGGCTTCTAGATCGACAGCCATGATCAGTCGGTCTCGGTGTTGGTCCGGACGCCACGCACAACGCCGGTGCCAACAAAGCACCAACACGGGCGGCGATCCAGGAATCGTTGGTGTGCCGCGTTGCCGGACGCCGAAATCGGCATTTGACATCCGCAGCGGAAAAATCCCCACGTGGGGCGATCCGGGTGGAATCTCAATTCACAACGAGTTCCCCCCCAGTGTTCGCCGCGCGAGAATAGCGCCGCATGGCCGACCTGTCAACTGAGGGACCCACGAATCAGACGCGCCTCCCCCGGCCGTGAAACTGGGATAACCGGCAAAATCATTCAATTCGCCTTTACTTTCCCAACCGTCAAAGTCGATACCGGTTACGCATACCCGTCGGTTTGCCGACGCCACTAACCTTTGGATTTCGATCGACCATAGAAATTGATGAGCAACTTTGATCAGCGATTGCAGGCGGGATGGAAAGTCTGGTCCGAGGACGATCCATCAGAGTACCACCGACCACCCCGATCGGATCCCCGATGGCTACGTGAACTGGATCAAATTGCGGGCACCGGCCCCCAAAAAACCAGTTCCGTCCCGATCAAAACGCTCGCCCGGTTGCTGCTCAGCGCCCAACGCTGCAACAGCGCCTGGCTGGACGATTTTGCCGACGACGTAGTCGTGATTGATTCCGATTTACACGAAGTGCTGCTGGCCTTTGAGAAGCTTCAACAGGAACCCAAGGGCCCAGCCGAACAGAACCTGAACCGCGGAGTCGCGGCCTGACCGATCCCGGTCAGCCTGCCCGGCTCTGGCGCTAACACCTCCCCCAAAACGTCGTTCGAATCGACGTGATTATTTTCCAAGGAAATGAAACCATGCGTTCCATCGCTGTGATCAACCAGAAAGGCGGGGTTGGAAAAACCACCAGTTCGGTGAACCTTTCGGCAGCCCTGGCCCAATCCGGTCGCCGTGTCTGCGTGATGGATCTGGACCCCCAGGCCCACGCCTCGCTGCACCTCGGCATCACCGCAGTCGACGACCAGCCCAGCATGTACGAAATCCTCTGCGGGGACGCCTCGATCACCGAAGCCAAACGGCGCGTCAACGACAATCTGTGCGTCGTCCCTTCGAATCTGGACCTGGCCGCGGCGGAACTGGAATTGGCCGGCGAAGTCGGTCGAGAAATGATCCTGCGCGACCGACTCGACGACGACCCCGACGAATATGACTACCTGATCCTGGACTGCCCGCCCAGCTTGGGTGTGCTGACCGTCAACGCCCTGGTCGCGGTCAATGAAGTCTTTCTGCCGCTGCAACCCCACTTCCTCGCCCTGCACGGCCTCAGCAAACTGCTCCGCACGATCGAAGTCGTCTCACGCCGTCTCAACGACCAACTTCGCCTCTCCGGCGTCATGCTCTGCATGTACGATTCCAACACCCGATTGGCGGCCGAAGTCAGCACGGACATCGACGAATTCTTTCAAGCCACCAAAGGCGGTCGCGAGTTCTTCCGCGGCGCCCGGTTCTTTGACACGCGCATCCGTCGCAATGTGCGTCTGGCAGAAGCCCCCAGCTTCGGACAGTCGATCTTCCAGTACGCACCCCAAAGCAACGGATCGATCGACTACCAAGCCCTGGCCGAAGAAGTCATCGCGCAAGAACAAAACGCTGAGATGCCCGAGCGCATGGCCGCCTGAGGCTCCGTCAACATTGAGCCCACGGATAGCAGCGCGAACCCACGGATTTTTTGGCATCCTGTCATCCGTGGGTTCTCGCTGCCATCCGTGGGTCTGACCTCCGATGAATAGCCCGGCAAAACTGCTGGACCGCTTCGTCCAGACTGAATCTTAAAGTGAAGCCGTCACGGAACGTCGCCCTTCCCAGCGCCCGCTGCTACTGCTCCCGCATCTGTTTCATTGCCTGGTACCCTTCCCAAGCGATCCGCTGCAGATCGGCCCGATCCTGGTCCGAAAAGACTTTTTTGATCGGCAGATTGTCACGGTCCTTCGTTCGGTCTTTGTTTTGCCAATAGCGGATGTCGGTGATCGAGTCGAGTTTCAGCCCGCGTGGGTCGGCGTCCAAGATGGCAGCGTACAACGTGCAAGCGGTCAGGTACGCCATCGTTTGGTTCAAGTGGGCGTCGTTGACAAAACGCAGGGTCAAATCAGGACGTTGACGCTGACATTCCAGCGCGACCAGTGACATCGGTGCCACCTCGGCATCAATCTTGTCCGCCAACGCGGCGATCGCCTCAGCCTTTTCGATCACCGGCTCCGCATCCGGCATCCCGGTCAACGGTTTGTCGTTTTGCGTGGTCGGCGTCGTTTCATACAAGACGACCTTTCCGCCCTGAGCATGAACCAGCTCCGCAAACTTTGGTGCGTATTGTGCATACAACGACGACGGTCCGCCCTCCACGTCGTCGCGATACGACTGCAACACCACCACGTCCCATCGCGTTCGCGTCGTGTCGTAGTCGTTCAACAGTTTTCGTTGACGTTCAACCGCATACTTGGCGTACTTGTCACGCGGATCCTGGCGCAGTTGGACTTCCAAGTCCTTGATCGTCGCGTTGATCTGATCCGCGGTGAGGGTGCTGGATCGGATGAAATTCTGGCTGCCCAATCGCCAGTGGTCGGCGAGCCGACGGCCGCCATAGATGACGGTTTTGGCTTCCAACTTCACGCTCGGCTGGCCTTCCTCGACCATCGCTTTGACCACATCGGCCAAATTGTGCCTGGCCGTGTAACTGTTGCCGATGAACAGCACGTTCAGCGTTTTGGCCGCCTCCTGCGTCGACGGCTCCGCACCGTGGAACTGCCGAGGGGACTCGATGGCCAGCAAAACCAGCAGTACACAAAGGGGAAGTCTTCTCATGTTGATTCGAATCTGAGGTGAAGAAAAGAAGAGAGCGATCGGAGTTCATCGATCAGCCAACATCCTACGAAAATCGTCTCCGCTGCGGGACACGCTCCGATTCGAATATACTTTGCAGATCCACGAGGCTCCCACTCGCCCCCCGCAGACTTGTAACAGGTTCAAAGATGAGAATCGGATTCCTGCTCGCGATGATCGTCGCTGGCTCCCTTTGCCGTGCCGAGGATTGGCCGCAGTGGCGTGGACCGCGCGGCGATGGAACCAGTCGCGAAACGAGTGTCCCGGTGCAATGGGATGCCGCCACCGGCAAAAACATTCTGTGGAAAACCCCGATCACCGGATCGGGCTATTCATCCCCCGTCCTGTCGGGAGATTCCATTTTCCTGACCTCGTGCGACGAAACCACCCATGCCCGGTTGTTGCATTGCCTGGATCGCGCCAGTGGGCAAATCAAATGGACTCGCGAGGTGATTGCCGCTCCGCTGGAGGGAATGCACAAGTTGAACAGCCACGCCTCGGGCACCCCCGCAGCCGACGATCAACATGTTTATGTCACGTTCTTCCAAACCGATGACACCAGCGGAGAACGCGGCCAGCCCGGCGAGATGATCGTGGCCAAATACGACCACCAGGGCAATCAGGACTGGCTGGTCACTGTCGGCTCGTTCTCCAGCATCCACGGCTACTGCACCAGTCCGGTCTTGTTCGAAGACCTGATTCTTGTAAATGGCGACCACGACGGTGAATCCTACTTGGCGGCACTCAACCAATCGACCGGCGCTTTGGTCTGGAAAACCCCACGCGTGCACCAAACACGCAGCTACGCGACCCCGCTGCTGTGCGAGATCGACGGCGCGGTGCAAGCGGTCATGACGGGCAGCAAACGCGTCGCGGGATTCGATCCCCGGACCGGAAAGCGACTTTGGTGGATCGAAGGTCCGACCGAACAGTTTGTCGCCTCGATGGTCTATGACAACGAAAACTTCTATTTGACCGCCGGTTTTCCGACCTACCATGTGATGTCGATTCGTCCCGGCGGCAACGGCGATGTGACGGAGTCTCACGTCAACTGGCACGTCACCGAAGCGCAAAGCTACGTACCATCACCGGTCGTCACCAACGGCTTGCTGTTCATCGCCGACGACCGCGGCATCGCCCATTGCTTTGACAGTCAAACCGGAGAGCGGGTTTGGCGAGAACGCTTGGGCCGTCACTTCAGCGCGTCCTTGGTGACCGCAAACGGATTGGTCTACTTCACCACCGACGACGGGGAAACCATCGTGATGAAGGCCTCGCGCCAGCCAGAGATCGTTCACAAGAACTCCCTCGGCGAATCGGTGTTCGCCTCCCCGGCGATCTCCAACGGCAAGCTTTACGTTCGCACCCGTGAGCATCTCGTTTGCATCGGCAGCCCCTGACCGGACAGCGAGAATGAAGAGACGCGGGCAGCTCAACAACCCAGCCTCGTCCGAATCTCTTGGTGGATCGCATCGGGTTTTGCCGTCCCGTCGATGTCCAGCACCAACTCCTTCCGCTCAAACAAACTCAACACCGGTTTGGTTTTCGTGTGGTAATCCCTTAACCGCCCCGCCAACGCCTCTTCGGTGTCATCGGGACGCGCACGCAGCCCGCTGCCGCACACGTCGCAAACATCCTCGACCGCCGGCCGGTGCGAAATCAGGTTGTAGTCCAGCCCACATCCGCTGCACAACCGTCGCGACAAGACGCGTTGCCGGACCACTTCGTCGGGGACTTCGATGTGGATCACCGCGTCGATGTCGTACGTCTCCAAAAAGAACAGAGCTTGCGACTCGCTGCGGGGAAATCCATCCAGGATAAAACCGTAGTTCCAATCGTGCTCGTCCAATCGGCGATGCACAATCGTCTCCACCACATCGTCACCGACAAGGTTGCCCGATGAGACGATGCGTTTGACTTGCGCGCCCAGCTTGGTGTGATTCTTGATGTGCCAGCGAAAGATGTCGCCGACACTGATATGCACCAAGTCGAATGCGTCGACCAGCCTGGCCGCCTGCGTTCCCTTGCCACATCCTTGAACACCCATGATCACGTACTTGTGCATCCCACTCAATCTCCGGAACAAACGTCGTGTGTCGCGAAACGGCTCGAAAACAGATCTGGTTGCAAGGAGTGACGTTCGCGCTGCCAAGATCATAGCAATTAAAATGCCGTTGCCCGTAAAATGAGCCACAATGGCCTAATCAGCGCGTCCAAGGGGTCGCGGCCGGTCTTCCGGTGCCCGATCATTTAGCACACGTGCCAGTTCCTGATGCGTTTCCCGCCCGCGTCTTCCACCGCGTCGATCGCGAATTACTCCTGCCCAAGCGTCTCCCATGGCTTTCTTCCGCATGCCCCTGACACTCATCGTTCGACAGTGGCTTCAGCAGTGGCGTCTGCAGTGGTCTCGCGTCTCCGTGCCAGCGGGCATCTGGTTCGCGATGGTCGGCCTTTCGCTTTGTCTCGCCCAGGATTCGACTCCCTCATCGCTGCAACGCCAATTCCCCGGTGCGCTGCCGCTTGAAATCGAAGGCGACATTGCCTCGGAAATGGTCGACGGCATTGACCGGTTCTTGCTTGGCAAATTGGATCAATCCGCCGCCGCCCGCGAACGACATTGGCAACGCGATTTCACTTCCCCGCAGGCCTACGCCCGCTCGGTCCAGCCCAATCGAGACCGCTTGGCCCGCATGCTCGGCGCCCACGAAGACCGCGTTGCGCCGGTCGTCATTGATCGCAACTTCGTCGCCGGCTCCTCAGTCGACGGCTCGCTCTCAGGCTATCGGGTCTATTCGGTTCGGTGGCCGGTGCTCGAAGACCCCGACCCCGGTCGGTCAATCGTTTCGGTTTACGGCGAAGGCCTGTTGCTGGAACCGATCGAACCGACCGCGGTGACGGCAAATGTCGTCGCGATTCCCGATTGTGATCAAACGCCCGCGCAAATCAGTGGAATGGCCGAGGGGGTCGCCCCCGAGCTGCAATTCGCCCGACGACTGGCCGAGCGAGATTGTCGCGTGTTGGTTCCGATGTTGATCAGCCGCGAAATCAAGTCCCGCGGCGGCCGCGCGAAGCTGACCAATCGTGAATACATCTATCGAGCGGCGTTCGAGTTAGGACGACATCCGATCGGTTACGAAGTCCAAATGGTGCGTGCGGCGATCGACAGTTTTGATGCGTCACGCCCGATCGGAGTGATCGGTGCCGGCGAAGGCGGTCGCATCGCCCTGGCCACCGCGGCGCTTGACGAACGGGTCGATGCGATCTGCGTCGGCGGCAGCTTCGGTGCAAGCGAGGCGATTTGGGCCGAACCGATCGATCGCAACGTCTTCGGTTGGTTGGCTGAATTCGGCAACGCGGAAACCCTGTCCCTGGTGGCGCCTCGCAAGGCCTTGATCAATCACTCACGGACACCCGCACGTTCCTTCGACGGCAGCGGTGGCGGCGCCCCAGGAACGATTCGCCCGATTGACGCCACCGAAGGCCGAAAAGAAGTCGAACGGGCCAGACAGCTCGTCCGTCCCTTGATCAAAAACCAGCAATGGCAAATCGACGAAACAACGTTCCGCGACGCACCTTGCGATCAAGCCACCACGGACCGCTTCGTCGAACGGTTGATCAATCGTCCCAATGCCGATCGACCCAGTGCCGATCAACCACAGCGAGACGTCGATGTGGTTCGACAGGTCGATGAAGCGGCCATGCAAACGCGACTGGTGGAACAGCTCGATCGACACAATCAATTGCTGTTGCGTGAATCCCCATTCGTCCGCAGCACGTTCATGAAAGGTCTCAACACGAATTCAATCGAGGACTATGTTCAGTCTTCACAGCGCTATCGGCAGATCTTTCGCGACGAAGTCATCGGGCGCTTCGACGATCCGTTGTTGCCGCCAAACGCCCGCGTGCGACAAACGTGGCAGCAACCGGGATGGACGGGCTACGAAGTGGTCCTGGACGTCTTTGAAGACGTGATCGCCTACGGGGTGCTGATCGTGCCCGATGACATCGGGCACGGTGAAAAACGTCCGGTTGTGGTCTGCCAACATGGCTTGGAAGGCCGCCCCACCGATACCTTTCTGGGCGATCACCGAGCCTACCATGACTTTGCCGCCCAGCTTGCGCGGCGCGGATTCATCACCTTCGCACCGCAGAACCCGTATCTGTTCAAAGATCGTTTTCGAACGCTGCAACGCAAAGCGAATCCGTTAGGCAAGACGCTGTTCTCGGTGATCGTTCCCCAGCATCAACAGATCGTCGATTGGCTCCAGTCGCTGCCCCAAGTCGACCCGCGGCGGATCGCGTTTTATGGTCTCAGCTACGGCGGAAAATCGGCGATGCGAATCCCCGCCCTCGTGACCGACTACTGTCTCTCGATCTGCTCGGCCGACTTCAATGAATGGGTGCTCAAGAACGCATCGACGCGGCACCCGTTCAGCTACGTCGGAACCGGCGAGTACGAGATCTTTGAATGGAACCTCGGTGAGACCTTCAACTACTCGGAAATGGCGGCTCTGATTTGCCCGCGTCCGTTCATGGTCGAACGCGGACACTTTGACGGTGTCGCAACCGACCAGTGGGTTGCGTATGAATACGCCAAGGTGCGCAACCTCTACGCCGCCCGCCTCAAGATCGGTGAGCGAACCGAAATCGAATGGTTCGACGGCCCCCACACCATCAACGGCCAAGGCACGTTCGATTTTCTGCACAAGCATCTGAACTGGCCCAAGCCACCCGCCGAGTAGGGCATGCTGTGCATGCCATCGGCGCGTAGCGCGTAGGGCATGCTGTGCATGCCATCGGCCTCCCGGTAGTGCATGCCCTCAGGCTAATTCACCACATTCCGCAATGGCTCGCCTAACAGCGCCCGCAACACTTCTTTGGCCCCCTTGGTGCGGAACTCCTCGCAGCCTTCGTCGCAGTAATACGCGGTGTGGGGATTGAGCAACAATCGATCGTGGGCAGCGTGGTTGGGGTCACGCCACGCCGCCAGCACCGGGCTGTCGTGTGGCGGCGGTTCGTGTTCCAACACATCGATGCCGGCTCCGGCCAGCCGACCGCTCGCCAACGCCTCCACCACCGCAGCCGTGTCCACGATGCCGCCCCGCGCCGTGTTGACCAAAAACGAACCACGCGGCATCCGCGCGATTTGCGGACCGGCGATCATTCCCCGCGTTTCCTCGGTCAGCGGGCAATGCACACTGACGATGTGCGACGTCGCCAACAGTTCATCGAGCCGTTCGATTCGGCGGATCCCCAATGCCTTGTCCAGGCCGTCGGGGCGATACGGATCATAAAACGCCACCTCCAGCCCGAACGCTTTGGCACGAAGCGCCGCGGCAGTTCCGATGCGTCCGCAGCCGATGATCCCGAAACGCCGACCGCGGAGCCGAGCAATCGGGGTGGCTTGGTCGACGTTCCACTGACCGACGCCACGTCGCAGTCGGCTGTTGAGCAAATGGGTGCCGCGGGCGAGCGAGACTGCCATGGCGACGGCCGAATCGGCGACTTCTTCAGTCCCATAGTCCGGTACATTGCAAACCGGAATCCCTCGCTGCCGCGCCGCAGCCAGATCAATCGCATCGTAGCCGACACCTGGGCGCACGATCGCGCGGCACTGTTTCAGCCGATCGATGCAGGATTTCGAGAACGTCAAATAGTGATAGACCATCACCGCATCGGCGTCTTCGATCTGTCCGATCAAGTCCGCTTCACACTTCGCGTCCAACGCCACCACGTCGGCGACTTCATCCAACACGCCGCGCTCGGCGTCCAGCGGCTCGGTGATCAAATCGGTGATCACCACCTTGAATCGTTTGTTCATGTGCCACCTTGCTCCTGAAACCAATCGTGCAGTTGCCCGGCAAGCTCCTTCCGCAACGACGCGTACTCAGGTCGCGCCGACAAATCGTTTCGCTCGTCCGGGTCATTTCTCAAGTCAAACAGTTGCACCTTGTCGATCAACGGATAGTGAATCAGTTTCCAACGCGATGTCCGAATCATCCGTTGTGCGTCATGGTAATACCCGAAGACTGCCGGATGGATTTCGCTTGCGGTTCCATTCAAGACCGCTGCGAAACTTTTGGCGTCCACCGAATCGGGAATCGAAATTCCGGCCAGCTCACACGTCGTCGGATACATGTCCCGCAAGTAGATTTGTGCTTCGGTGCGTTCGCCTTGTGGAATCCCCGGACCGGCGATGATGAACGGCACTCCGATCGTGTGATCGTACATGTTTTGCTTGCCCATCAACCCGTGGCTGCCCAACGCCAAACCGTGGTCGCTGGTGAAGATGATCACGGTGTTGTCGTACCTGTCCGACTGCTGTAACGATTTTAAGATCCGTCCGATGTGATGGTCCATATCGTCGATGACGGCATAGTAGGCTGCGATCTCTCGGCGAACCTCGTGCTCGGTGCGAGGCCATGGCAACAGTTGTTCGTCACGGCCTTTCAAATTTCCGTGGTCGAACGGATGCTCTGGCAGCAGGTTGGCCGGCAGGGGGACGGTGGCGGGATCGTATTTGCCGTCGTACCCCGGCGGGATGATCAGCGGATCATGCGGCGCGGTGAAATTGACGTGCAGAAAAAATGGCTGATCCGAATCACGCTCGAGCAGCGCGATCGCGCCATCGGCGATGTGCTTGCTCGTTTCGCCGACCAATCCAATCCCTTTCTCCAGCTCCGGTTTGCCGTCATCGGTCTTGAACGTCCAGCCGCGGTAACCGGTGATCAGTCGTCCAAATCGCCCGTATCGCGGTTCTTTTCCCTGTGCGCCAGCGCCGCCACTGCTGAACAATCCACTTGTTTCGTCGTAGCCACGCGTTTTCGGCGAGCCGTCATTCATCCACTTGCCCGAGTACCAGGTTTGGTAGCCGGCGTCACGCAGCGCGTCCGCCCAAAACGTCTGCCCCGGTTTCAAGCGGCCGCCTCCGTAGGGGACGCCATTTCGAAACGCGGTCGCGCCGGTCAGGATTTCGGCGCGGCTGGGCACACACAACGGAAACGCACAGGTCGCCCGCGTAAACGTCATTCCCTCGCGAACCAGACGATCCAAATTCGGCGTCTCGATCACCGGGTTGCCCAGCGCGGCGATCGTGTCGGGGCGCTGATCATCGCTGACGATGACCAGAAAGTTCGGACGCGGATCGGCGGCGAATGCACTTTCTGACCAACAACCTGGCAAGAACAACAGGGCCGTCACGAACACAGATGCAAAGGCTCGAATTCCAGTCATCGTGATCTGCATGGTGTCATCTGTCGTGGTAAGTTAGATCTGCGGAGTTGCAGGACGTGTTGTCGCTTGCGTCGATGCTCCGAATGCAACGCGATGATCTTAATGGATCCCGCCATACGACGGTTGTTCACTCGGAACCCACTCATGACCGACAACGAAAAGAACCTCGATACCGCCAACCTTGTGACAGTTGCCGAACGGACCGATGAATTGTCGGCTTCGATCGTGGTGTCGGTGCTTCAGGACGCCGGAATCCGCGCCATCGCGACCGGTGGATTCACGTCCGGTTTTCGCGCCGAAGCGCCCGGAATGGTCAAGATCAAAACGTTCGAAGAGGATGCCCAGCGCGCCCGCCAAGTGATCGATGAAATCAAAATGGATCCACCGGTGTTTGACGACTAGGCCTTCGCCCAAACAAATCATCCAGATCGAGCACGGCTTCGGGAGCCGCCAGCGGAGAGATCCGATCACCGCGACGAGCGATCGTGTGGTCCGTGAAGGCTTTACCTTGCGGAGTGCGAAAAACGTGGACGCAGGCACCACCGGCGTCGACCAGCCAGTATTCCTGAATCCCGGCTTCGGCATACAACTCCGCCTTCTCTTGAAGATCATAATTCAAGCTACTGTGCGACACTTCAATCGCGAGCTTGACGTCTTCGGCCGATGGATGCTTTTCTTGATAGCGTCCCGCGCGGACCCAAAGCAAATCAGGCTCTGGGCGGCTGTGGAGGCTCGCGAGGTCTAATCCCGTCTGCGCTGTCACGGAGATTTGATCGGCCGACGTGGAGCGTGCTGACCAGCCAGTGAGATACATGATCAAATCGTCGTGCAGCGGTCCGGCCGGATTTATTTCACGAAGTTCCCCGCGAATCAATTCAACTTTGCGATGGAGGTGATCAAACGCGCCGCACGTCACCATGCGATCGAATTCGGCCGCGGTTAAATGCAAACTGGTGCTCATCTCTCATGCTTGAAAAAGTCAACAATACGGTCGTTCGCGGAAGCATTCATATCATAACTTGTTGCCATCTGGCACGTCAAAGCATGCCACTGGCACGCAGCACCGCTTCGTGCGTGGCGATGTCGTGCTCGGCGTCCCAACGCAGTTTTTTCTCGCCACGGATAACGCTTGCCAAGTCCATGAACTCCGCATCGTAGCGTCCCGACGGACTTTCGAACGTCACGTCCTGATATCCCTTTTTGAATTCGCCACGGGGACGGTCCAGCCCCAGCCGACCTTTCGGTGTCGGTTCCAGCGGGCGAATTTCAAACGTGCCTTCCGTCCCGGTGATCGAGAACTGTCGACGCGCGCCGCCCATCGGATCAATGTGGTTGCAACGAATCGTCGCGATCGCTTTGGGATAATCAAACACCGCCAACTGGTTGTCCGCGAACGTGTCTTTCTCGGGAAACGTCCGCCGCAAATGAGACGTCACCTTGTCCGGCGGTCCGAGCAACGAAACGACCTGATCGATCAGATGACAGGCCAGTTCGAACATGCCGCCGCCGGGTATCTTTGCCAGTTCCAATCGGCCGCCGTCGTTCATGAACTTTCCCATCATGCCGCTGATCTCGGTGATCTCCCCCAGCCAACCGTCACGGACGATCCGATCGGCAAATTGGAACGCAGGGTTGTAACGCAACATGTAGCCCATCTGGATGGTCAGATTTTGATCCGTCGCGATTTGGTGCATCGCACGGCAGGCCTCCAACGATTCGCCGGCCGGTTTGTCCAGGTGAATGTGTTTCCCAGCCTTCAAACAACGCACCGCGGTCGGCACC
The DNA here is from genome assembly GCF_041595215.1 of Stieleria sp. Classification (NCBI taxonomy): domain Bacteria; kingdom Pseudomonadati; phylum Planctomycetota; class Planctomycetia; order Pirellulales; family Pirellulaceae; genus Stieleria; species Stieleria sp. The sequence continues at coordinate 16,974 of NZ_JBFHKV010000047.1, forward strand.
AGATTGGCAATATCCGTCTCCACCGCGACGGCTTGCAGCCCAGGCGTCGAAAGCAGTTCCGACTCGGTCAACCACGTCACGCGTCGG
>NZ_JBFHKV010000048.1:0-16751 GCF_041595215.1 Stieleria sp.
GGCAAGCGGGGTCGTCGCTGGGCAGTGTGTCGCCATCTAGCCGCCGCGATGAAAACACGCCCCCAAACACGCCCCGCCCTTCCATCCAAGGCCGAAACTCGCACATCACCACAGCGATTGGCAGAGACCGTGATATCGAATGTGTGACGGCTTTCGCATGAACGGCTGGACATTCGGCCCAGGCCGTCACGCGAGACAAACCTTTCGGGTAAAATCCTCACCCGCAGCCATCTGGCATGCCGATGGAAGGCACGTCGAAGCACATCCGCAGCAGTCCGCACAGGACGCGCAAACGACCGGAATGGATCAATGACGGAGGAGACGCTCACCGAGCCCCCATCGGAACCGGAATCGAACGAGGCCGGTGAATCCTCGGTCGCTGCCTCCACACCGCGTTTCCGAAAAAGCGTGGTCGCATTGGCATTGACGCTCGGCGTGCTGGCCGGCGTCGGGACCTTCACGTTCGGCTACGGCAAAGGGGGCAGCTACATGAGCAATCAACCGCAGGCGTGCGTGAATTGCCACGTGATGCAGGATCACCTTGATTCTTGGCAGCAGAGCAGCCACCACCACGTCGCCGTCTGCAATGATTGCCATCTGCCGCATGATGCGATCGGAAAATGGGTGGTCAAGGCGGACAACGGCTTTTTCCACTCGCTCGCCTTCACGTTCGGCGGCTTCGACGACCCGATTCAAATCAAGCCCCGCAATCGACGGGTGACGCAAAGCACCTGTGTCGATTGCCACAAAGACTTTGTCCACAGCTTGCTGCCGGCCACCGAAGGCGCCGACATGCTCTCATGCGTCCATTGCCATGCCGACGTCGGCCACGCCGGGCGTTAAATCCTTCCTACAGTCTACATTCACGGCTCGCCCCCCTCTTTTCCAACGCATGAACATGTCTTCAGAGACGAAACGCAGTTCCGGATGGATCGCGATCTTGACGGTCCTGACCACGCTCGTAACCGTCGGCGTGCTGATGCTGCTGGTCAGTATCTTTGAACACAAACAGGAAGCCCGAACGCCGTTTATCAAGGTGGTCGAGGTGACGGAACTCAGCAGCGACCCCAAACCCTGGGGACTGAACTTTCCGCAGCAATATGAAGACTATCTGAAAACCGTCAACGACGACTACACCGACTTCGGCGGCAATCACGCGTTGCCGCCCAGCAAGCTGGAAGAGCACCCGTGGCTGAAGCGATTGTTCGCCGGCTATGCGTTCAGCATCGATTACCGCGAGGCACGCGGCCACTCGCACATGCTGGCCGATCAAGAAGTCACCAAACGGGTCACCGATGTCCAACAAGCCGGTGCCTGCCTGCACTGTCACGCATCGATTATTCCAACCTATCGCCGCATCGGTCTGCAAGAGATGGGCAAAGACGCGTCGCCCGTGGCGCTCAGCAAAGACTTCAACATGGACGCGGTGATGGCGGGATTCAAAGCGGTCAGCCGCAAGAACTACGAAGAGGTCCACGCCGAACTCGAGAAAACCGCGGACGGCATCGACGTCCCGACCGGCGATCCACACATGGGCGGCGCCCATCCCGTCTCCTGCGTCGATTGCCACGACCCGGACACCATGCAGATTCGTGTCACACGACCGGGATTCATCCTGGGAATCGACAAATTGGCCAAGAGCGACGATCCCGTGCCGCACCTGCCCAGCATCGGACAATGGCGCGCCGACGGGGCCAAAGGAAACTACGACCCCAACACGATGGCCACCCGCCAGGAAATGCGGACGTTCGTCTGCGGACAGTGCCACGTCGAGTACTATTGCGCCAACAAAATGACGCTGACGTTCCCCTGGGGCAACGGACTGAAGATGGAAGACCTGGAAGCCGAATGGGACGCAACAACCTTCCCCGATGGCGGCGAATTCTACGATTACGTTCACAAGGAAACAGGCACCAAGGTCTACAAGGCCCAGCACCCCGAGTTCGAACTCTGGAGCCAGGGGATCCACGCTCGATCCGGTGTCAGTTGCAGCGATTGCCACATGCCCTTTGAAAAGAAAGGCGCAACGAAAGTGAGCAGCCACTGGGTCCGCAGCCCGATGACGAACATCAACAAGGCCTGCCAAACCTGTCACAACATCCCCGAGCAAGAAATCAAAGACCGGGTCGACATGATCCAGGATCGCACGCGAGCGTTGATCGATCGCGCCGCCGCTGCCGTGACTGACCTGTTCGACGCCATCATCGAAGTCCAAGCGGCCGGGGCGACCGACGAGCAACTTGCCCCGATCCGCAAACTGCAACGCAAAGCGATGTGGCGACTCGATTACATCGCCAGCGAAAACAGCAAAGGCTTTCATGCCAGCCAAGAAGCCGCACGTATCCTCGGCGAATCGATCGACTACAGCCGACAAGCGATCGCACTCTGCTACAAACTGGATCTCAAAACCCCGCAAGCCACTGAAGCGGTGGCAGCGGAATAGGCCACATGAGATCAAGACGTCGCCCGCACCAAAACGCCAACGACTCACCACATCAATAACCTCAACTCGGTGACTGATGGTCACCCGCATGCACTGATCTGCCACCGAACTTGCGGGCGTTGCGACAACTTCACAGTCTACTCTGCAACAGGCGTTTGGCTTTGTGTCTCGTAAAACTTCTTGACGAGGCTCCGGTCACGAATTCCAATCGCGGCTCCACGTAGATCATCGAGGATCCGACTGATCTCCAGGTGGACGGGAATGGAGTTAGTGACAATGAGAAGATGTTCGCCATGCTCGTTGCACCGAGCATCCAGTGTGCCGTATCCGCCTACGGATTCCCAGGTTTCGGGCTTGGCCTTTTCTGCAACCAACTTCAGAAGGTCGGCAACAGCGTAATCGGCGTGCTCGTTTGGAAACGCCTTCTCAATAACCGAGTCAATCGGGTATTCGACTGTCAACAAGTCTCGTTCGGACAACCGCTGATTCATTGCCGTATCAAAGCCCTGGCTATATCCTGAGTGTTGCCCTAGCCGATAGGCATGCGCAATCAAAGCGACCATGGTCGCACAAAATGCGACTGCACCAAGCATTGCACGTAGACTGAATCGTTTGCTGACCATTGTTGACTGACCATCGTTTGTTTAAGCAGGTTGTTTCACGTGACAGTGTGCCTTGCTCAAAACACGCCGGTTCGGGCAAACGTCGGACGCTGAAGCGAGTACACCGAGTACCCATTCTCAGCGGTCGACTCCTGATACAAATGACAAATTGCGATCGATCCGCGCATGGGAAAGAACGGGGAGCCATCGGGCGCTGAACGTTGTCGCCCCTCCGCGCGTCCGTCGAAGGAACTCGATTAGAACGGATCGTGGCTGAGGGTGCCAGCGTTTACAAATTGTGCGGACGACATCCACCCACGCAGAATCAATTTTGTTTCCGAAGCGTGAACGCGCCTTGATTGTTGCCGGCACGCCAAACAAAGTCGATCCGCGGCCCCTGATGATCGCTGACAATCGTCCCCTGGTTATCGCCCCCTGCGCTACCCTTGATGGCGTGAACGTCTTTGCTGTTCCAGGAAACGAAACTGTCCGTTGCGATCCCCGATACTTCACGCACCCAGCGTGTACTCTCAAATCTCGCTTTGAAACGACCTCCGTCTCGCTCAAGCACAGTGAGCTTAAAACCTTTGGACATGGAATCGCTGCCGTTCCAAACCGAATCGACTTGGAAAGCATCAGCGTTTGCAGTGCCCACTACCATCGGCCGCTGACGCTTCGGCAACTCATACGGCCCCACCGACGGGACATGACGCCGCAAAACGTCCATCACAGCCTTGTAGATGTAGGGATTGTTCTCCTCGGCGCGCTGATTCTTTTCGGACCACGCTTCGTAATTCAGTTCCTCAAATGCCACATCATCCAGTCTTCCGAGTTCGATCACGATGTCACGCATGACTTCCGCACCGGTTAGCGCTGCGTCACGCAGCACGGGCGTTCCGTCCGAATAGCGAAGCGATCTCAGCTTTCTGTCCAGCAGTTTGCGACTGAGCAAACCGACGCGGTCCGTCTGCCGCGCGATCGGGTTCCACAGCACGTACTCAGCGTCGTACGTCATATTGACCAGCATTTTTTGATGCTGCAGTGTCTGTGGCCATGGTCCGCTCGGCGAGTATTTCACATGCCCAAGCCCGTCCCGACCTAACGCATGCTCGGACCAGCGAGCCATCCCCTCCAGGAACCACCCGTTTTTGAAATACGTCGTTCCATACTGCACCAAGTGGAACGTTTCATGTGCCGGCGTGATGTTCTTCATCGGATTAAGTCTGGAGTTGATCGACATGACGATCGCTCTGTCGGTCGATTTGCCCTCCGGAATCTGCCGCGCGCGTTGCGAGGCCGTAAATGCCAACCCGTTCCCCCCGCCCAGATCACGCAGGCTGACTTGAATGCAATTCACCTTCTGATACCGCGCACTCCCTAACGGATCAGGAAAATTCAACACCACACAGAACAGATGATGCGCCGCCCAAACTTGTTTCGCGATGTCTTCCACCCGATCCGGTACTCCGGAACGATCGATGTCCGCCAGCGGCACCCCGTCTTTCCCCTCGGTCGCGTAAAAGACGCGTATCGGATCGAGAACGTAGTGTTTCGTGAGGACCGACTGAGTTGGCTGGGCGGAGACGGCCGAGGCCGAAAGACTGAGAACGACGCCGATGGCAAAAGCAAACAGGCCAGCCGCTAGTTGAGGTCGTTGCATTGGTTGTATTCGCGTTGCCAGATATCGAACTGCGATCTATCCACGCACGCAGAGGAACGGGGATCCATCGGGCGGTAGAACGTTATCGCCCCTCCGCGAGTCCGTTGCAGGGACTCGATTAGAACGGATCGCGGCCGAAGGTGCCAGCAATCGCCCATCGTCCTCGCGAAGGATCCTCCGCGACGCCGCATCATTCGGAGCGCAGCCTGAGACGGGGTCGACACGAGGTGGCTTGCAGCAGAACGAAATGTGAGCGACCTTATCCAAATCGAAGTCGCATGTTTGACGGCCCCAACCGCGGATCACACGGATCGCTGCCAATCGGAAAGTTCATTTGTATCGATGAGAGTTTTCATGTTGATGTCTGGCACCTTGCAGAAGTATTTGGCGAGTCTGATTTTTCTATTTATCCAAGGCCCCGCAGACGGTCAGAGCATTACCGCAGTGCGCATTGACGGTCGCCCTGACACGCCAGGTTTTGACCCAATCATTGATGAATCCACGTTTACAGCGGTCGGCTCTTCTTCTCAAGCTAACGCCGGGTTTAATCAGTCTTCACTGCCGGCAGGCTCAACCAACATCAATGGTCCGTCTGTTATCCGTGTGCCCGATTGGATTCCCGCCGCCGATCGCGTCCACCCCGATGCGAAGTACTACTTGTACTTCGGGCACCACATTGGGCGCGACATCCGTATGGCGTGGTCTGATTCGCTCACCGGCACCTGGTCGCTCTTCAATTCAGGTGACGCCCCCGACCGATCCTGGGGAAACAGCGGCAACAACACGGGAGCGCAGACGCCCAGAAGTGGAGTGCTTTCGATGGTTCAATCGAGGCTTGATGCCCATCCAGGTAGTGAAGTCATCGCTACGAATCACATCGCATCACCGGAAGTTCATGTGGATCACCAGAACCAGCGGATCATCATGTATTTCCACGCAACGTCGCAACTAATACCCGGGATTACCGGGCAACAGACTTTCGTTAGCACTTGCAGCTATGGGTTAAATTTCAACCCGACACACCTAGGAGGAGAGGTCGGTCAAGGGATGCGTGAAGTCCTACCGGTGGGAGCTTACGCAAGAATTTTCGAAGTCGGTGGTCAAACATTTGCATTTTCAAACGGAGGCAAACTTTGGAAAGCACCACGCACCAACGATGTGGGTGAGATCAACACGATTGCCAACGCCGATACGCCCGGCGGCTTGTGGAAGCCGAGCCCGGATGTAAGCATCACCGACGACAACTGGTGGGAATTGGTCGATCAAAGCGGCAATCCGATGCAGACACTTTACGTCCAAAATGGCGAAGGGACCGGCGAGATACGTCACTCAACCGCCTATACACGAACACACATCGACCCGAATGACACCAACGTCTACTTGTTCTACTCTGCCAAAAACGACACTCCCGAACGCATCTTTTTATCGGTGATTGACACCAACAACGGCAGCACCGACACCGGCCAATGGAAGGCGAACGGGCAACAACTCATCCTCCAAGCGGAACTTGACTGGGAAGGGGCCGACCTACCAGCAACGAAATCAGCCAACGGCGCACAGGTCAATGTCAACCAATTGCGCGACCCCTTCATTTTCGAGGATGAAGGCAAAGTCTATTTGTTCTACACCGGCGAAGGGGAAGAAGCGATCGGCTTTGCCGAACTACGAGGCTTCAGCAGCTCACCCTAGCTTGAGTCCAGCCCACCTTCGGCTCAGCGGCGTGAGACATCGACCGGCACCCGTCAACTCCGGCAAAGCGGTCAGTCGGGTGAGGCGACCGACGGATTGTCAGTTGATCACGAGCCGTTTCAGAACCGCTTTACCGGTCCGGTCCAAAGCGACCTCAGCCGAGAGTTTTCGGCTACGCACGGCGCGCTCGTAACGCAATCCCTCGCCTTCCTGGACAAAGAATGACTCGATGCCATATTCAATCCGATGCGAATGCGTCATTTGCCCCCGCAAGAATCTCCCGCTTGTCGGCGGACGAAGACTAAACCTGTCCGCCCGCCAGTGCTTGCCATCCTCTTCGGGCACCAACGTGACGTACACCGTTTGCCCTCGAAGGTCGGTGGATTGAAGCCCCGGAATCCCTTGCGGTGGGACTCGACTGAATTCATAGTTGAGGATGACATAGTCGCCTCGAAACAGATCGCGTGGATCCACCGGCACGACGCGTAGTAGGATCGTGTCGCCAGCGACCAGCGTCTGCAAAGGTGTTGCGATCATCGCCAATAGCACAACGACTTGGAACCCAACACCGACAATCACAACGGCTCGCTCCCGACGCTTGATCCAGCCGAGTCCGCGGTCTACCCATGCGAGCCCGGGCAACACTGAATTGCTTTGTTGATCCATCGTATCAGTCATGTTGCGGCCGCCTTCGCTGGCGCCAATAGAATGCCACGCCGAACAGAGCTCCTCCGCAGAGGAAAAACATCACCGCCGCACCTAACATACCACCAAAGTCGCCGAACAGGTCGACGTATCGTACGACGGCCCAGAGCAGAAAATACAGCACGCCGGCCGCAAATGGCTGGCCCCTGTCTTCTCGAAGCCCAACACCGACAAGCCAAACAGCGAGAAAGAGCATCGCGATATTCGCGACGATGGTTGGCAGTATTGGCTCGCCCATCAACAAGTGCCACAGCTGCAGCATGACCATTAGCAGCACCAATCCGATCGGCAGCCATTGCCGGCGAACAACCTGTCCAACCTGTGAAACGACGGAAAGTTTCTCCGGCGACTGATGGCGTTTGAACACGGCCGTCACGGAGATGATCGCCATCGAGAGCATTACAATCACAAGCGCCAGTATGCCACTCCTCGCATCAAATGCTGAACGCTGAATCTCTTCGTTGAATTCATGGAAACTCATCGCCAAAAGGACGCCAGCGGCCAGCAGAACCCCGAACAGGCGGTAGGGAATGGCAAATGGAGCGCCGCTGGAATGGCTTTCCGCGATGACGAGCATCAGCCCGCCGACAGCGCCGATGAAATAGACCGTCTCCTCCTCCATATCCCAGGCGATGGGTTGCAGAATGATCCACCACGCCAATAGCGGAACGTACAGGGCGACCGTGGCGACGGAGCCCTTGCGATACGCCCACATCAGGCCGGGAAACGCCAGCAACGGAAGCGAGTATGCGCCGTTTGGGATCCCTCCCCAACGCCCAAAAAACCACAATCCAATCTCACCGAAGCGGATGATCTCCATTCCGCACCAGATCGCCAGTAGAGCAACCAGCAACGTGTGAACCAACAGGGTGTCCAGGCAAAGTGCAAAGGGCAGAACCCCTACAGCCCACCACCAGACGCCGTCAGGATAATGGGCGTTGAGATGAAAGATCTGAGCCGTCAAAAAAATACCGGCACCGTAGAACAGGCAACCCAGGAAAAAAACGACTTCGGACAACAACGTCGCGTGACGATTAAAACGCAGGACGAAACCGGCACCCTGCGTTCCGACGATCATGCCGAAGATGAGAAGCAGCTTCAACGCGTCGGGCATCGCGTTCCAGTTGTAGCCGATCAACAGCAGCGCCCCCAGCCCGACCAAAAGGGCAGCAACGCCCATTAGCGTAAGCAGCGCTGTGGATCGTTTGCGTTCGGACAGTTCGGCTTGCGTCTCGTAGAGACCGAGGATCCGATCGGCCTGATCCGCGGACAGTACACCTTGCAACTGCCAGTCATCGAGTTGCCCAACAAGCCAGACTCGCTGGTTTTCGGAAATGCAACGCTTGACCATGCCTCAGGCTCCCGCCACCAAACGTGACGCTTCATCGGGTTCTCGTGCAATCACTCTTCGGCGCAGCTTGCTCTTCACGACGAGTCGGCCGATTGCGTGCTGTCCTCGCGGGTGATCGGAATGCCCATGGCGGAGAGGAGCATGTTACCAAGCAGAAACACAGTCCCTCCTGCGACAATTGCGATTGGAATGCCAGAACGTTGTCGCCCTTCAGGTGGGACGGCGATGGGACTCGATTAGAACGGATCCTGACAGTGCGTGCCAGCGATACCATCCCACGCGACGCGAAGTGACCGCCACCACGGATTCCGAAAGCCCGGCGGGCTGACAGAGTGCTTGCCGGGTCCGTCAGGGCCCGGGCAGCAACCGCAACGTCGGGGCAGGCCTGGAAGGCCGACACAGCGCGCACCGGGTCGAAGCCGCAGCATGGACTGTGTCGCCCTTCCAGGGCTGCTGCAATAAAGAGAGCCTCTCGACCGGCGGCTCACGCCGCCGGCACACACTCTGCCTGCCCTCCGGGCATCCCCCAGGCCCATGGCTTGCGGCACCCGCTCATTGCACCCGCTCATTGCGATCGTTGCCCCCTTCCCCAAACCGTCCGCTTCACAAATCTCCTGCATGCGGTCCATCGGCGTCGCGCGGCATACCACGTTTTGATCTCATGGGTGCACACCAAACATCCAAAGGCACTCGACTCCCAAGAATCGGCGCGTCGTGCGTTCGGTCGGTTTCGTCTTTCAATAACAGAAGAACACCCTCTGACCACACGACGCGCGTCACGGGAAAGCCTTGCGTTTGCGGATCACACGATGGGCCACAAGAGATCAAGACGGCGATGAGAGTGATGGCAGAAAGACACCGGGCAGGATGATTTCAGCCGGTCATCATTCTGCCCCGGATCATTCTGCCAAATTCTTTCTCGGCCGGTTGCCACGCGCAGCGTGACCGACGCGTCTATGTCTTTCGCAGGGCTTCGATGGGGTTCATCGAGGCGGCTTTGTAGGCCGGGTAGACTCCGAACACGATCCCGATGCCGACGGAGATGCCGAAGGCCAAGCCGATCGAGGAGAAGCTGGTGGCGGTTTTCATCCCCGCAAACACGGTCACGATGATCGGGATCGCGATCCCCAAGACAATCCCGAGCACTCCACCCATCGCGGACAACACCGTCGTCTCCAACAAGAACTGACGAATGATGTCTCGCTTCTTGGCCCCGATCGCGCGGCGGATCCCGATTTCCCGCGTCCGCTCGGTCACCGTCGCCAGCATGATGTTCATGATTCCGATTCCGCCGACCAGCAGCGAAATGCCTGCGATCGCGCCGAGCACCATGTTCCAGATCCGTTTTTCGTGTTCCGCCTGGGCCATCAACTCCAACGGCACCAGCACCTGGTAATCAGTCTTCGACGCGTGGCTTTTTTCCAACAGCCCACGCACCATGTTGGCGGTCGGAACGACACGATCGGACGCCTCCTTGCCGGCGTCACCGCTGGCCACAGCGAGGGTGATTTCGGTCAGTTCGACGCGGTCGTATTCACGACTTCCCTGCGAGCCGGCGCGGGACAGGAATCCGAATCGGCCGCGGCCTGTATCGAGCGGGATAAAAATGTCCTGGTTGGCATCGCCGCCTTCAGCCTGGCCGGCTCGGGCGACACCACTGTCACGTTCTTCCAAAACGCCGACCACTCGGAACGCGGTGCCACCGATCAAGATCGGTTGGCCGAGCGGATCGTTGAACCCGAACAACTTGCGTGCGGCGCCGTCGGCTAGGACGGCGACGTTGGACATCGATTCCAGGTCGTGTGATTGCAGAAAGCGACCGCGGGCGACTGAAATACTGCGGACGTCGCGCAGTTGCGGCGTGGTCGCCAGAACCCGAGCCTGGGCGATCCGATTGCGATGATGGGAGACCTCCTGCCGCTTCATCATCACCGGCACGACGCTTTCTCCGGTCGGCAATTGGCTCAGCGCCCGGAGGTCGGCGTACGTCAAACCGTAGGCGTTCACCTTGTAGCGGCTGGTGGTGACCATCGCCGGCTGGGTTCCACTGCCGCCCCCGGCGTCAGGTCCCGACGAGGGCTGGACCGTGCGGATGATGACGTTGTTGGCACCCAAACCGCGGATCCGATCGAGTGCGTCCTGTTTGCTGCCTTCGCCGATCGACAACATCGCGATCACCGAAGCGACACCCAGGATGGTCCCCAACAACGTCAACGAGCTGCGCATTTTGTGCAGCAGCAGGTTGCGGATCGCCAGTTTGAGAGTTGCCCACCACATCAGGAATCGCCGCTAAGAAGATCGTCGATGAATTGGCGTGGATTCAGGGCCACCTGATCACCCTCGGTCAGCCCGTCGATGATTTGCACGACCGAATCCGTTTGACGTCCCGTCTGGACCGCTCGGGTGACAAGTTGATTGTGATCCCGGACCAGCACCCACGTCTGCTTGTCTCGTTCGATCACCGCTTGGATCGGAACGGTCAGTGCGTCGTCGATCGAATCGATCATGATTTCCGTGACCGCGGTCATGCCGGGTTTGAGTTGATCGACGGTCTGATCGATCGTGACGGTCGTCGCGTAGACTTTCGTTTCGCTACCGCGCCATCCGTTTTGCTCCGGCAACACGGCGATCGATTGGACCGTCCCGATGTATTCGTTCTCGGGAAAGGCGTCGACGGTGATCCGGGCCTTCATCCCGATGCGAATCTGTTCCAAATCCGATTCGTGAACCGCGGTCTGGACCTGCATCTTGTCGAGTGCCGGCAGCGACATCAGGTGTTGTCGAAAGCGGACCGGCATGCCTTCGCGGATTTCGTCGTTTCGATCTGAGGCATACGCGACCATCCCGGCTTCGGGTGCAAAAATCTTGCAGGCGGCGAGCTGTTCGGTGTAGCGTGCCAGCCGCTCCTCTTCCTTCTTCAGCGATTCGGTCCGGGCGCGCAAGATCGCTTGCACCTGGGCCAGCCTGGCTTCGTTGTTCCGCAACGTCTGCTCCAGCCCTCGTTCGGCGGTCTGCAATTTTCCGCGTAAACGCAACAATTCCATTTCGCGTTCATAGTTTTCCTTTTTGCGGAGCGTTGCCAACGAAGTCTCGAGCTTGTTCAGTTGGGCGGCATACTTGCCTTCGGCTTGCAGAAACGCGAGTTCGCTTTTGCGCAGCTCATTGCGGTTGGCGTACCCGAGCTTGTACAGCGAGTCGATCCCGCGGCGGTCGTCGCGTCGCAGTTCCAGTGTCGCCTGGGCTTCGAGGATCTGGTTGTTGACCTCGTCGATGGAACGCTTGATTTCCTCGACCGCCAACTTCAGCGTTCCGCTTTCGTCGTCGGTGTACATTTCCAGTTCCAGTTTGGCGAGCTGGACTTGCAATTCGGCTTCCGCTTTATTGGTTTCGTTCTGAACGATCTGGTTGTTGTAATTGGCTTCGGCCTGAATCTGTGTCGAGCGGGCGTCTTCGGTTTCTAACATCTGCTCGTCGAGGGCTTCACGCATCGGGGCGGATTCCAGTTCGACCAACAAATCGCCCTCTTTGACACTGCTGCCGTTAGGGATGATCCACAGGATCGGGGTGCCGTTGATTCCGTCACGCTGGACGTCCTCGACCATGCAGTGGATTTCCCGGTTGGATTGACTTTGCAAATTCCCCCGTTCGATCACGGTAACCTGCAAGCGATCCCGTCCGACGGTGTGCAGCAGCACGTCCTCGTCGACCTGGCCGCCGCTGCCGAAAAACAGGGCCGAGAGGGAGAACCCGAGGATCGGAACCGCGATCAGGGCGGCCAACAGGGGCAGAAAGTGGACCACCCCGTGTCGCTGCCGAGGCGTGGTGGTGTGCCTGCGGCGCCCACCACCGCGACGGCCGGGCCGGCCAGCCGCGGTTCGGCCAGGCTTCGTTTGGTTCGCCGCCGCTGCCAGGCGGGCGTCGTCGAAACGGGCGGGGCCTCCGAGCCTGGTCGTCGCGACGTTGAGATCGTTTTCGGATCGAAACGCTGGTTCGGCCGAGATCGGCCGAGGATCGATGCAGTTGGACATGGCGTCGTCGGTGGGCTAGGTAGGTGGGAGGGAGGGATGCGGAACGCACCCGCCGCAGCCGTTGGACGCCGACCGGACCGACCATCGCGTCGGATACAGGTTGGCGGATCCTCTCAAGCGCGTGCGATGCGGTCACGTCGAATTGCGGGGCAATTCGTATGCCGGACCCCATCAAATCAGGGGTTTGGTCGACATTGCACGTCGATCGGCGCAGGCAGGGCTGCAGGTGGGCTTATGGTGGGTCGTGGCGGGACGTCTTGACGGCGAAGCGACACGGGGGGTGGGCTGGGCAGTCAAAACGCACACTCAGTGTAGTCGACCAACAAGCCCGTGTCTCCCTAGCCTATCGGAAGTTGGCAGGAGGTCCCAACCAGGCGATCCAGGCAGATTAAACTGGATCTTTTACATTTTGTGCAAGACATTTGTCCGGCCAAACTGGCCAGCCCGGTCGACCGGGAGGACCGGAAAACTCGCCGCAAGATGGAAGTTCCCAAACTGCCGCCAGATTGTCAGTTCTGTCGGATCGTTGAACGCGAAAAACGTGTAGGATGGGGGGTGGTTCGGTCGCAGGACCACTGTTCACGCTCACACCATTCGGAAAGACGGCATCATGGCGAAGGTATTATTGGTCGAAGACAGTCCGACTCAGGCGGTTGAGATGCGGATGCTGCTGGAGGAAGGGAGTCACGATGTCCGACATGCGGCCAATGGACGATTAGCGATCGAGATCCTGGCCAGCGAACCGTTGGACATCGTCGTGACCGACCTGGAAATGCCGGAGGTCAACGGTTTGGAATTGGTGGAAATGATGCGGTCGGACTACGCACACATTCCGGCCATCCTGGTCACCGCCCGCGGATCGGAAGACTTGGCCGCCGAAGCGCTTCAAAAAGGGGCCGCCGGCTACGTGCCCAAAAATCACCTGCAATCGCTGCTCAACGACACGATTGTCGACGTGCTGGGGGTGATCCGAACCGACGCCAGCTTTGCCAAGCTGATCTCCAAGCTGACCAAGAACGTTTTTGAGTTCCAGCTGCCCAACGACAGTGACTTGATTTCACCGCTGGTCGGGCTGCTGATGCAAGTCGTCTCGGGGATGGAATTGATCAGCGGCGCGGAAATGAATCGACTGGGCGTGGCGATCGAACACGCGTTGATCAACGCCATGTATCGAGGCAACTTGCAACTCGGCCCGTCGGTGACCCCGGCTCATCACGCGATCATCTACGACGACGCGACCTCGGATTTGATCGAGCGGCGGAAACAAGAAGCCCCCTACAAGGATCGCCAGGTCTACGTCGAGGCCACGGCCGGCAAAGACGAAATCAAGATTGTGATCCGCGACGAAGGAAACGGATTTGATACTTCCAAAGTGCCGGACAAAGTCGACGCGAACCTGTTTGCGGCCGAATCCGGCAAGGGGTTGGTGCTGATGAAAAGTTTTGCCGACGAGTTGCGTTTTAACGAAATCGGAAACGAGGTCACGATGATCAAGAAGTGTTGTTAGAACCAGACCGATGGCAGATCCGCATGGCATCGAAACGGACCCACCGGCCCCAGATGATTCGTCCTGGGATGATTCGGGCAGCGACGTGCTCGACTCCCTCGCGCCGCATCACTCGCTCGCCGCGTATGAGTCGCTGGTCAACACGTTACCGCTGAGTCTGTTGATCAAGGACATCGATGGTCGGCGGCTGTTTGCCAACGAGACGTACCTGAAAACCCGCGGCTGCACACTCGACGAAGTGCTGGGCAAACGCGATGACGAACTCTTCCCGCCCGACATCGCCCAGGCCTACATGAAGGACGACCGGCAGGTCATCCGCACCGGCGAATCGCTGCACAGCGTCGAAGAGTCGATCGATAAATTCGGCCAACGCCGCTGGATCGAACGGATCAAAAGCCCCGTCCTGGACGCCCATCAACGCGTCATCGGTATCCAACTGATCTTCTGGGATGTCACCGATCGACATCTCGCCGAAAGCGAACTGAAATACGAACGCTATCTGCTCACCGCGCTGCTGGAAAACATCCCCGACAGCATCTATTTCAAAGATCCGGACAGTCGGTTCGTTCGGATCAGCGAAGCGATGGCGAAAAAGTTCGGTCTGGCCAGCGCCGAAGTGATCGGAAAAACCGACGCCGACATCTTTACCGAAACGCACGCCGCCGCGGCCCGCGAAGACGAATTGCAGATCATGCAATCCCGCGAACCCGTCGTCGATCTCGTCGAACGCGAAACCTGGCGCGACCGGGACGACACCTGGTGCATGTCCACCAAAATGCCGTTGATGGAAGACGACGAGCGGGTGATCGGCACCTTCGGCATCTCACGTGACATCACCGAACTGATCAAATACGAAGAAGCGCTTCGCAAAGCCCGCGACGAAGCCGACGCGGCCAACCGGGCCAAGAGCGATTTCCTGGCCAACATGAGCCACGAGATTCGGACGCCGATGAACGCCATCATCGGCATGTCCGAACTGCTGGCCCAAACGAAACTCAACAACGAACAACTCGACTACATCAATCTGGTGCGTGATTCGGCCGAATCGCTGCTGTTGTTGCTCAACGAGATCCTTGATTTTTCGAAAATCGAATCGCGGAAACTGCAACTGGAATCGATCCCGTTCTCGTTGCGCGATCTGATCCAGCGGACCAGCCAATCGCTGGCCATCCGTGCCGCCAAAAAGACCATCGAACTGGCCTGCCGCGTCGCACCGGATCTTCCCGATCGCTGGATGGGAGACCCCGGACGGTTGCGTCAGGTGATGATCAACTTGATCGGCAACGCCATCAAATTCACCGACGAAGGCGAGGTGTTGGTCGAAGTCTGTGCGGGAGATCCGTGCCCGAATGCACCTCCCAATCACCTGCCGCTGCGGTTCAGCGTCAAGGACACCGGAATCGGGATCCCCAAAGAAAAACACGCGTCGATCCTGGACCCGTTCACGCAAGCCGATGAATCGACCACGCGTCGGTTCGGCGGCACGGGGCTGGGGCTGGCGATCTCGAAAGAATTGGTCCAGTTGATGCATGGAGACTTGCAACTGGAAAGCCGCCCCGGCCAGGGCACGACGTTCTACTTCACGGCGTTCTTTCCGCTGGCGGAAGACCAAACCGTTGACCGAGAAGGCGACCTGGAAAGCTTGGCCGAGATGTCCGTGCTGGTCGTCGACGACAACGCGACAAACTTGCGAATCCTGAAAGAGATTCTGACCAACTGGCATTTGACCCCGACGCTGGCCGCCGGAGGCCCCAGCGCGCTGCAAGCGGTCACCGATGCGGCCCAACGCGGCCAGCCGTTTCAGCTGGCGATCCTGGATTGCATGATGCCGGAAATGGACGGGTTCGAACTCGCCACACAGCTCCGCAGCCAGTTCTCAAGCGAACAACTGAAGCTGATCATGTTGTCGTCGTCGTCCAGCGGCGATGCGTTGCAGCGCTGCCAGGACATCGGCATCGCCCGCTACCTGACCAAACCCGCCGTGCAATCGGAATTGCTCGACACGATCCTGCAAGTCATGCAGCGAAAAACGGCCGCCAAGATCGATCCGCGTGCGAGCCTGCCGGAATGCTTGCCGATGCGTGTCTTGGTCGCCGAAGACGGCCTGGCCAATCAACACGTCGCCGTCGGCATGCTCCGCGCGTCGGGCCATCAACCCGTCGTCGTCAGTGACGGACGCGAAGCGGTCGCGCGGTACGAGTCCGAACCGTTTGACATGATTTTGATGGACATGCACATGCCCGTGATGGACGGCATCGACGCGACCAAGGCGATTCGTGCCCATGAGCGCGTCACCGGTCGGCATATCCCGATCATCGCGTTGACCGCCGCGGCGATGAAGGAGGATGCCGAGGCATGCGCCCGATCGGGCATGGACGGCTACCTGACCAAACCGATCCACCAGCGGCGGCTGCAAGAAATGATGGCCCAGTTCGCCCCCGCCACGTCCGTGCTCGCCGCCTTCGGCCAATCAGGCCCCGGAAAAGCTGGCTCTGGACGGGCTGCAGTTGCCGCTCCCAACGAACCGGCGGCGATCGCCCCAGCCCAAGACCAGAGCGACGCTTCCACCGCAGTCCAAGGCGGCGGCGCCACCGCCGCGTCTCCTTCGAATCCCGACCCCGATGCGACTGGCTCCAGCAACTCTGGCTCCAGCGATTCTGGCCCCGCTGAGTATCGGACGATCGATCTGCAAGCGGCGGCCAGCCGAATCCCCGGCGGATCACGCGGTCTTGCGCGGCTGGCCGAAGTGTTCATCGCCGAATGCAC
>NZ_JBFHKV010000049.1:0-16634 GCF_041595215.1 Stieleria sp.
CTCTTGAACGTTGGGCGGTGCAGGTTCTTCGTGGCTATGCTCCACTGAGAATGCCCCCGCTCCGCCGGCGATGCTTTTCAACTGATTCGAGTACGCCTGCAATTCGCTCAGCGGCGCGATGGCCTTGATCACGCAACTGTCTTCTTGCATTTGTGTATCGGTGACACGGGCGCGGCGAACGGACAAGTCACTGGTGACGTCACCGAGATATTGACCGGGCACGTGGACTTCCACATTAGCGTAGGGTTCCAACAAAACCGGCTTGGCTTTCAAGACGGCATCGATGAACGCCTTTCTTCCCGCAGTCATGAAAGCGATCTCCTTGCTGTCGACCTCGTGGTGCTTGCCATCGTAGACTTCGACACGGACGCCGGTCATCGGGTATCCGGCGACGGCACCATCGTCGAGCACCTGTCGGATTCCTTTTTCGATCGACGACATGAACTGTTTCGGGATCGAACCGCCGACGGTCTTGTTTTCGAACTCGAACCCCGTCGGGTGATCTTCCGGCAGCGGCGCGACGCGCAAGTAGACTTCGCCGAACTGCCCCGCACCGCCGGTTTGCTTTTTGTGGCGATAGTGGCCCTCGGCGGGAAGCGTGATCGTTTCTTTGTAAGCGACCTTGGGCTCCGATGTTTCCAAGTCAATTCCGTACTGGTTGGACAACTTCTCGAGCGTGATCCTGAGATGCAACTCTCCCAATCCGCGCAACACCGTCTGCTTGGTCGCGGCCACACGCTCCAGGACCAGACAGGGGTCTTCGTCCTGCAGCTTGTGCATCGCGGCGGAAAACTTCGCTTCGTCGGCGTGGCTTTTTAGTTCGACCGCCAATCCGTACATCGGCTTGGGCAATTCCAGCGGCAGCAACAGTGGCGGGTCTTCGGGAGTCGCACCGTCATGCAGGACACCGTCGAAATGGATCTCATCGATTTTTGAGATCGCACCGATTTCACCGGGTCCGATCGCCTCGGTTTCCTTGTGCTCTTTCCCTTGCAACCGCATCACGTGGCTGATGCGAAGCGGTTTGCGGCCGTCATCGATAAACAGCTCCGATTTTTGACGGACGATGCCCTGGTGCACGCGGAAGATTCCCAGCTTTCCGACGTGTTTGTCGGTGGCGACTTGGAAGACATGCGCGATCGTGGGCTTGCTCGCGTCGAATTCCGTCTTCAGCGGTTGACCGCCTTGGACAAAGGGCCGCGGGTTTCCTTCCAAGGGACTTGGCAACAACGAGGCGGTGACGTGGAGCAGATGCTCGATCCCCGCACCGGACTTGGCCGACGCGTACACGATCGGAACCAAATGACCTTCGCGAAGGGCGCATTCGAACGCATCGTGCAATCGGTTCGGGTCGAGGTGGTCGGCACCGGCGTCGAGATACGTCTCGGTCAACTGCTCGTCGACCTCGACCACCTGTTCGACGATCTGGGTGTGGGCCGCTTCGGCCGAACTGAACGCGGTCACATCGTGTGCATCGGTTTCGAACACTTCGACCACGCCCGACAAATCGGGTGTGGGCAGGTTGATCGGCAGGCAGACGTTCCCGAACACCGATCGAATCTGCTTCGTCAGTTTCTCCAGATCGGCCTCCTGGGCGTCGATCTTGTTGATCAGAATCATTCGCGGCAGGTTCCGGTCGGTCGCCACTTTCATCAGCCGCCGCGTTTCACTTTCGATCCCTTTGACCGCATCGATCACAATGACCACCGTTTCGACGGCGGGGAAACAGGCGATGGCGTGGCCGATGAAATCCGACATGCCCGGCGTGTCGATCAAATTGACGCGGTGATGTTCATGATCAAAGTGAACGATGCTCGGGGCGAGCGAATGCTGGTATCGATGCTCCTCTTCCGCGAAGTCGCTGACCGTGTTGCCTTCTTCGACCGTGCCGAGTCGGCTGATTTCGCCGGCGGCGAACAAAAGTCGTTCACAAAGCGTGGTCTTGCCAGATCCAGTCTGACCACAAAAGCAAAGGTTTCGAATCAGTTCTGGCTTGGGGACGGCCATCGAAGAGCTCCTTATCAAGTAGGGCCGCACAGGTTTGAACGTGCGTGCCGGGGGTCGACAATCTATCGCAAGCAATGGGATCACGCAGGCCCGTGGCGATCAATTTGACACCCGAGACGAAGTGTCGCTGCAACGCTGTGCGTCATGTGCACCAACACCGTTTCCCGAGGCGCCTGAAGCGTGTGGATACGTCACGCCTTGTGCGATAACGCGCGCCCTTTGTCTTCAAGAGCAATGGGCAGAACGTTTTCCGCGGCGGTCAAACCGTCTCCCTCGGACGCAACGGACCTGGTCACGGGGTTCCCCTGCACGCGGTGTGCCTCTTTGTCGCGCCAATTGATAGAATGATGTCGACTCAATCGAACGATCGAGGGTTTAAACAGACGTTGTATCGCGAGCAGGGCGTTGGCACCTATTTGATCGTCGATCCGATTGGAGAGACGGTCGAACGGATCCAACAGAGCGACCCCGAGTGCGTCTCCATCGCGACTTCGCAGGCGCTCCAGTTGTCGGTCTGCGAAACGTGTGAAATCGAAGTCGAGCCAAGTCGCTTTTTTCCCAAACGTCGAAATGCGTGAGGGTGAATGCATCGCAAGCTGGAAGCATACGCCACCTTTCTAACTAGAGAACCAACATGAAACCACATCGCCTCAGTCGCCGCCGTGCGCTTGCCAGTTCACTTTCATTTGCCGGTGCGGCGGTGCTGGCCGGTCGCGATCAACGCGCCCTCGGCTTCGCCGCGGCCAACGAGCGGCCTCGCGTCGGCGCCGTGGGGACCGGCAGTCGCTGGTGCATCAAAGCGACCGGGATCGACAGACCCTATGGGTCGGCGCCGGATTTCCGCAGGTACGGTGACTACGTCGCGATCTGTGATGCCGACGCGAATCGGCTGGCGATGGCATCGGATCTGGTGAAGGATTGGACGGGAACGAAACCCAAGGCCTCGGCCGATTATCGATCGATTTTGGACGACGACCGCATCGACATTGTTCACATTTCGACGCCTGAACACTGGCACGCCAAGGTCGCCATCGAAGCGATGTTGGCGGGCAAAGATGTGTACTGCGAAAAACCGATGACGCTGACGATCGAAGAAGGCCGGTTGATGAGTGAGGTTTGCAAGACCACCGGACGGGTTGTGCAAATCGGCACGCAGCAACGCAGCAGTCGACAGTTCATCCAGGCGATCGCGCTGATCCGCGCCGGGCGTCTCGGCGAAGTCAAAAAGGCGACGTGCAGCATTGGTGGCGCACCGACAAGCCCGGCGTTGCCCGTGGTCGCGCCGCCGAAACACTTCGATTGGAATCTCTGGCAGGGTCCGGTGGCGGAATCCGAATTCCACTATCTGGCCGGCGACTATGGAGAAACCAAAAGCTGGTCACGCGGTCACTACGAATTCCGCTGGTGGTACGAATATTCCGGTGGCAAGCTGACCGACTGGGGCGCCCATCACGTCGACATCGCAACTTGGGGGCTGGGGTCGACCGAAACCGGACCGATTTCCGTTCATCCGGTGAAGGTAAAACACCCGGTCGAATTCAAAGACGGCTACCCGGTCGATCACACGCGTTACAACACCGCAACAGAGTTTCTGATCACGGCAACGTTTGCCGACGGCAAAGAGATCGACATCCGCCATGACGGCGATAACGGCATTCTGTTCGAAGGGACCGAGGGCCGATTGTTCGTCAATCGCGGACGGATCACCGGCAAACCCGTCGAAGATCTGAAAACCAATCCGTTACCCGCCGGGGCACTCGAAGAAGCTTACAAGAACCGGCCGTTGACAGACCACTTCCGCAACTTCTTTGAAGCCGCACGCGACCAGACCGAACCGATCTCGGATGTCTTCAGCCACCACCGCGCCTTGTCGACGTGCCATTTGGCAGGCATCGCCGCACGACTTGACCGTACGGTCCACTGGGATCCGAAACAGGAACAGGTCGTGGGCGATCCGTTGGCCCAGAGTTTGATCGCCCGCGACCGACGCAAGGGATTTGAGATCGAAATGTGACCCGGTGGGCAGACCGACCACGGGTCCAGTTCCGATCTTTCAGACTGGCGGCCAACGTTTATTTTTTCACCACCCAGATGTTGCGATAGTAGACCGGGTTGCCGTGGCCTTGCAGATACAAGGCATCCCGCTCGGGGCCTTCCTGGTGACGACCGGGCGTGTGCTTGGGCAGTTCCAGGTCGTCGTGAATGACCACCCCGTTGTGTTTGACGGTGACCCGGGCGTTGGCGATCTTCTTTCCCGCGTCATCATAACGCGCTGCGGTAAAATCGATGTCATAAGTTTGCCACTGCAGCGGCGGCAGGCACATGTTGACCCTGGGCTCGGCGATCTGGTAGATCCCGCCGCACTCGTTACTCTTGCCTGCGAGCGCGAACGAATCGAGGACCTGGATTTCGTACCGGCTTTGCACATAGACGCCGCTGTTGCCCCGTCCTTGGCCTCGCCCACTGGGCTTGAACGGCGTGCGAAATTCCAGGTGCAACGTGTGGTCCGCGAACTTCTCTTTGCTGAACGTGTCGGCCAGCAACAATCCATCGTCGACTTGGGCGCCTTCGAACGCGTCACCGTTGCTGCCGTCAAACAACACCAAAGCGCCCTTGGGCGGCGTGGCGCCGAGCGTCGGACTCTTGCGGACGATGCGTTCCAGCGTCGCGACCTGCTTTCCATCGGCATTGATGACGCGCAATTCGCCGCCGGAAACGGAGATTGTGAAATCCTCATGCTGGAACGTGGCATCGTCGCCTTCGAGCGTTCCATCGGTTTCAAAGAAGATGTCTTTGTGGCTCTGGTTGTTGCCGGGCAGTCCACCCTTGTAAGCCACCATGTGAAACTGGTCATTGCCCAGCGCGATGATTTGCGCGGCGTACGTGTCGCCTTTGTCACCGGCTTGCCCCTCGTATTCGCCCTGCAATTTGTATGATTGGGGTGTCGCGTCGGGGTCGGTGTAAACGTCTTGGCCGTCCTCTTTCGCGATCGATGCGGTCGCGATCGCCATCACGATCAAAAGGCTGAGTGCTGATTTCATGGTATCCTCGAAAAACGAAAAGGTTTGGTGTCAGGGGAGAACGTGAGAGTTTATCGTGCCGATCCCGGTCCGTGTGTTTTTAACGACCGCGGTTAGGGCGACATCCCCACGGATGCCGCCCACTTTGAAACACGTGAGCCCTCGACGAAACACCGTGAACCAGCACTTGATACGAATCCGCATTCGCCTGACCGGGCGCATCCAAGGGGTCGGATTCCGACCGTTCGTGTGGAATCGCGCAAGCGACGCGGGGCTGACCGGCTGGGTCCAAAATGACTCCCGGGGCGTCACGATCGAGGCCCAAGGGGAGCGACACAACCTGGATACGTTTTTGCGTGGATTCCAACAGGGGCTGCCGCCACTGGCGACCATCGATTCGCTCGAGACCGCCGACTTGCCGGCGATCGAGGAATCCCATTTCACGATCCGCGACAGCGCCACATCGCCACACGCCAGCACCGCGGTGATGGCCGACATCTCGGTCTGTGTGGATTGCCTGGAGGAGATGCAAGACGCGCACAATCGCCGCCATCGCTACCCGTTTATCAACTGCACCAATTGCGGCCCACGTTTCACGATCGTCGAATCCATTCCCTACGACCGTGCCTTGACGACGATGAAGTCGTTCGAGATGTGTGATCGGTGTCGCGAGGAATACAACGATCCGTCGAACCGACGTTTTCACGCCCAACCCAACGCCTGCCCGGAGTGCGGACCGCAGATCTGGTTTGTTGCCGCGGACGAATTAACACGCGATGCCCCAATCCGAGCATCAAAGCACGACGATCCATCACGGGTGATCGAATCGTTCACAGCATGCGTTCTTGGTGGAGGCATTGTCGCCGTCAAAGGCATCGGGGGCTTTCACCTGGCTTGTGATGCGACCAACGTCGATGCGATCAGAAAACTTCGCGAGCGAAAAGGGCGAATCGACAAACCCTTTGCGATCATGGTCGCCGACAGCGAGCACGCCAAACGGTTCGCGGAAGTCAACAGCGGCGAACGACGTTTGCTGGAAAGCAAAGAACGCCCGATTGTGCTGTTGCAGAAACGAAAGCTCAACGCCGATGACGCCGAGTACGATTCCGCCGGGTACTCTGACATGCTCGACGCGGTTGCCCCGGGAAACCATTGCGTCGGCGTGATGCTGCCCTATTCTCCGTTGCACCATCTGTTGATCGAAGCGGTCTGCCCATTGTTGATGACCTCGGGCAACCTCTCGGACGAACCGATCGCTCGAACGAATGACGAAGCCGTTCGGCGTCTCGGCCCGCTGGTCGACGGGTTCCTCTTTCACGACCGGGACATCCATGTCGTTTGTGATGACTCCGTTGTCAGACCACTCGGCGTGTCCGCGCTGCCGATCCGGCGTTCGCGTGGTTTCGCCCCGATACCGATCAGGCTCAGCCAGAACCGTCCGAGCGTGGTGGCGGTCGGCGGGGAGATGAAAGCCACGTTCTGCATCACCCAGGGACAGAACGCCTACATCAGCCAACACATCGGCGATGTCGGCAATCTGGAGACGCTCGGTGCCCTGCAGCGGAACGTCGATCACTACTTGCAACTGTTCCGCATCGACGCGGATGCCGTCGCCGCCGATCTGCATCCCTCGTCTCTCTCCGGACAGTTTGCCGAAAACCTTGCCAAAACACTGCGGGTGCCGTTGATTCGCGTGCAGCACCACGTTGCCCACGCGGTGTCCTTGATCGCTGAACATCAGCTCGACACCGATCAACCCATTCTCGCGTGCTGTTTCGACGGCACCGGATATGGAACCGACGGGGCCATCTGGGGCGGAGAATTTTTGACCGTCAACTGCAAGGGCTTCGAACGGTTCGCCCACTTGCAATACTTTCCGCTACCTGGCGGCGACGCCAGCATCAGGCGGCCGTATCGCACGGCGCTGGCCTTGCTGAATGCCCATGGGTTGCCGTGGGACGAACGGCTGCCTTGCGTTTCATTTTGTCCGACCGGCGTGCGGCGTCTATTGGAGCAACAACTCCTATCGAACCTCAACTGTTTTCCGACCAGCAGCGCCGGTCGGCTCTTTGATGCGGTGGCTTCGCTGATTGGCATTCGGCACGAAGTCAGCTTTGAAGCCCAGGCGGCGATCGAGCTGGAATCACTGGCATCCGAGGTGATCGACCAGGTGGATTCCGGGGCGTACCGCTTTCAGATCGCCGAAGCATCGGACCACACCGCGATGCAAATCAGATCCCACGACCTGGTCGAATCGATTTGCCGAGACGTCATCGCCGGAGTGGACCGACGCCGGATTGCCGCACAATTCCATCACGCCGTCGCGGCAATGATCAGCGACGTCTGCCAATCAGAACGTGGGCGAACCGGCATCGACGTCGTCGGTTTGACCGGCGGTGTTTTTCAAAACGTCTTGCTCACCACGTTGCTGACCAAGCGGCTGGAAGCATCCGGATTCAACGTGCTGGTTCACCAACAGATTCCTCCCAACGACGGCGGACTTTCGCTCGGCCAAGCGGTCGTCGCCGGGTACCGCCTGGACGACGACCCGAATCGCGTCCTTCTGACCTAGCCACGCTCGCCAGAGCGTGAAAAACACAGTGCCCCAACGCACTGGCGACGGCAGCGACTTGAAACCGTACGCCGCTGAACGGGAAAACCGTTATGCTGGACGTTCAACAAAAACCCTATCCCGCCTGAAGCATTGGCGTCTACGCAAACTTCCCTCAACGACGGTGTGAATTCATGTGTCTGGCTGTGCCCGGGAAAGTGGAATCGATCTTCGACGAAAATCAGATCCGAATGGGCAAAATTAATTTCGGCGGTGTCGTCAAAGAGGTCTGTTTGGCGTTCCTGCCCGACATCGAAGTGGGAGACTACGCGATCGTTCACGCCGGGTTTGCGATCAGCCAGATCGACGAAGCCTCGGCGGAGGAGACGCTGCGAACGTTTGATGCCATGGAGCATCTTGATTCATGAAACACTTGACCGAATACCGTGATGGCGAAACCGCGAAACGACTCGCCGGCGAAATCGCGCGTCGGGTGACTCGGCCCTGGGCGATCATGGAGGTTTGCGGCGGACAGACCCATTCGATCATTCGCAACGGGATCGACCAGATCCTTCCCAACGAAATCGAAATGATTCACGGTCCCGGCTGTCCCGTCTGTGTGACACCGCTGGACGTGATCGACAAAGCCTTGGCAATCGCGTCCCGCCCCGACGTCATCTTTTGTTCCTTCGGCGACATGTTGCGGGTTCCGGGATCGCAGGGAGACTTGTTTCAGGTCAAAGCGGATGGCGGTGACGTGCGCGTCGTCTATTCCCCGCTGGATGCCGTCAAGATTGCTCGCGAGAACCCCGATCGTGAAGTGGTGTTTCTCGCGATCGGCTTCGAAACGACGGCGCCCGCCAATGCCATGGCCGTCAAGCTTGCCCACGATCAACGCGTCGAAAACTTTTCCGCGCTGGTCTCGCACGTGTTAGTGCCACCGGCGATCGAAGCAATCATGAACTCACCGGGAAACCGCGTCAACGCGTTTCTCGCCGCCGGCCACGTTTGCTCGGTGACCGGGTTTTCTCACTATCATCCCCTCTGCGATCGTTACAAGGTTCCGATCGTGATCACCGGCTTCGAACCGCTGGACTTGCTCGAAGGCATCCGCCGCTGCGTCGTCCAGCTGGAATCGGGGTCCGCCCATGTCGAAAACGCGTATCCCCGTGTCGTGTCCGAGCAAGGCAATGAAGCGGCCCGAGCGATACTGGACGATGTGTTCGAAACGACGGATCGAAACTGGCGCGGGATCGGCTCGATCCCACAGAGCGGTTGGCGTCTGCGTGAAACGTATCGAAACTTTGATGCGGAATCCAAGTTCGACGTTTCGACCATCCGCACGCAAGAGTCACCGTTGTGCCGTGCCGGTGACGTGCTCAAGGGGGCGATCAAACCGAATCAGTGCGCCGCCTTTGGAACCCAATGCACCCCACGAAGCCCGCTCGGCGCGACGATGGTTTCCGCCGAAGGCGCCTGCGCGGCCTACTACAACTACGGCCGTTTGGTGCCATTGGAAGCCCCCAACAAGAATGTGGCCGAGCAAGCTTGATGGAGGACGACAACCCCCAGAAACGAAGGCACGATAGTACCGCCCATCCGATCGAGATCGGCGGAGCGGTTTGTCCGGTGCCGCTGCAAGACTACCCGAAGATCGTGCTCGGTCATGGCGGGGGAGGAAAACTGTCGGGCGAATTGGTCGAGCATGTTTTTCTGCCGGCGTTTCAAAACGATCATCTGAATCGACTCGGTGATTCCGCCGTTTTCCAGGCCGCTAGTCTGCAGGCGATCGGCCAACGTCTGGCGATGTCGACGGATTCCTACGTCGTGCGGCCGCTGTTTTTTCCAGGCGGATCGATCGGCGATCTGGCGATCAACGGGACCGTCAACGACCTGGCGATGAGCGGCGCAAGACCGCTGTACTTGAGTGCGGCGTTTATCCTCGAAGAAGGCTTTCCGATCGCCGAGCTCAAACGCATCGCCGATGCGATGGGCACAGCCGCCCGCAACGCCGGGGTTACCGTTATCACCGGTGATACCAAAGTCGTTGAGCAGGGGCACGGAGACGGATGTTACATCAACACCGCCGGCGTCGGGGTTGTGCCGGACGGAATCGAGATCGCCCCCAACCACGCACGTCCCGGCGATGTCGTGATCCTCAGCGGCACGCTGGGAGACCACGGGATGGCGATCATGAGTGTCCGCGAGGGGTTGGAGTTCGAAGCGGAGATTCAAAGCGATTCGGCACCGTTGGCGGAGATGGTCGCAGCGATCCTCCGGGTTTGCCCCGACGTCCACGTGCTGCGTGACCCGACCCGCGGCGGACTTGCCGCATCCCTGAATGAGATCGCGGCATCGAGCGAGTGCGGGATCGTGATCGAAGAAACCCGAGTGCCGATCAATCCGATCGTCCAATCGGCCTGCGAGATTCTGGGTTTCGACCCGCTGTTGGTGGCCAACGAAGGCAAGTTGGTTTGTATGGTGCCCGCCGAATTCGCCGATGCGGTCTTATCCGCGATCCGAACCGACAAGCACGGACGCGAAGCAGCGATCATCGGCAACGTCGTCGCCGAACACCCCGGAGTCGTCGTCGCCAAGACCGCGATCGGAGCCTCACGAGTGGTCGTCACCGCAATCGGTGAACAGTTGCCGCGGATCTGCTGATGACGGAGCCGACCTGGCACACGTTTCCCTAAGATCGCTTGCCCCGTGTGAGTCGAGAAGAGTTAATGGCAGATCGTAGTCCTTTGTGGCTTTGCGACCAGAGGTGCGACTAAGACTGCTCCGACTGACACAACTTGAACGTTTGTACGGTGAATAGGAATGCCAAGAGGCTCGATGCGTGTCGACTCGGCTTGCAGCCATTGGCACTGCGTCATAATGGTCTCGGGCGTGACAGTATGACCGGACCGCGCAGTGCGGCATGTGCTTATTGGCCCATCTAGAGGTTTCATTTTGCTGCGGCAAGAAACGAGTTGTTGATAATCGAGTCGTCATTCACAGTAGCGTTTCGGACAAAAGCCGACGGCCAACCGGCATCGAGACCTCGACGATGCATGGATCGAATCGATGCCGAACTAGATCGCATTGATGTCGGAGACTCTATCGAGAGACCGCTCAAGCGATGTCTTCCGCGCTCGCTTCGATGACGTTCTCGTTTGTGAAATCGCTAATGGGCGCGCTTTTTGCTTTGCTTCTCCTGGTCAAAGGAACTTCGATCGCGAAAGTCAACGGAGAAAATTCAGCTCACGACATCCGTGTACGCTGCGCGCGGTTTTGCCCCACAGGATGGTTCTTCGGCTGTCACCACACCAAGGAGACAGATCGCAATGCGAACATTAGTTGCCGCGCTGATTCTTAGTGCAACCGTTGCCATTGGCTTGGCAAGTCGAAGAGCTTGGCTGCAGAACAAGCAACTGCCGGTGGGACTGATTCAGGCCAACGGTCGTACCGAGGGTGATCATATCGCGATTGCCAGCAAGTATGCCGGCCGCGTGTCGGAGGTGCTTGCGCGAGAAGGCGAAAACGTTGCCGCAGACGCGACGCTGATTCAAATCGATGACAAGCAACTGCAAGCCAAGCTGAACCAAGCAACGCACGGCGTGGCGGTCGCGAATGCCATTTTGCAGGGCGCGATAGCCAACGCCAATGCCGTGGCCGCGGAAGTGCGTGCGGCAAAGACGTCGCTCGCTTTGCTCAAGAAACAAGTTCCCTTGGGCATCGAAACCGCTGAAGCAGAATTACAGCAAGCTCTCGCGGTTAGCGCGACGGCTGACTCCAACGAAGGATACAAACGTAGCGAGCACCAACGCGCACAAAAACTTCTGAGTTCGAAAGCCATTTCTGTGGAAGAAGCTGACCAAAGATTACTGGCTTGGACGATGGCTCAAAACGAACTCACAACCGCGGCGGCTGCCAGAATCACGGCGGAGAAACGGCTTGCTGAAGCGAAACTGGGTGCCGACCGGATCAAAGAAAAGGAAGATGCCGTGGCCGCGCTGGAGGCCATGCATGCCAAATCGCTCGCCCACATCGAAGAGTGCGACGCGCGACGATCCGAAGCCGAAGCCACAGTCGCGGAAGCACAAAGCACTCTCGATGACTTGACGATCACAGCGCCCGCAACCGGCACCATTCTGTCGCGTTTCGTTGATCAAGGCGAAGTCGTCAACGCCGGAACGCCTCTGTTGGACCTGGTCAATCTTGACCGACTGTACCTGCAAGTCTACGTGCCCGAGCCGCTGATCGGGCGCGTTCGACTTGGACTGCCGGCCAAAGTCTACACCGACGCGTATCCCGATCAGCCCTTTGACGCGACGGTGCGCTACATCGCATCGGAAGCCGAGTTCACTCCCAAACAAGTCCAAACGAGAGACGAACGCGTCAAATTGGTCTACGCCGTGCGACTCTACTTCAACGAGAACCCCGACCACCGGCTCACTCCCGGGCTGCCCGCTGACGCCGTCATACGTTGGAAAGAGGAGACGCCATGGATGCCGCCGCGCTGGTAGACCGCATTCCGGTTTCTCCTCTCGCCCAAGGCTCGGCGTCAAGCGTCGTCCAAGTACGAGGCTTGGACAAGAACTATCAACACACTGCCGCGCTGCGTGACATTCAGATGGATGTCGGGCACGGCGAAGTGTTCGGGTTGATCGGTCCGGACGGTGCAGGAAAGAGCAGTTTGATTCGAGCCATCGCCGGCGTTCAGCAATACGACGCAGGCAGCATCACCGTCTTTGGAATTCGGGTCGATTCGGAACGCTCGGCCGAACGCGTCAAAGGTCGAATCGGTTTAATGCCGCAAGGCCTGGGCAACAATCTGTATCCCGAATTGTCGATCGACGAGAACATCGACTACTTCGCCGGCTTGCGTCTCGTCCCACGAGAGACGCTAGGTGAGCGCAAGAGTCGGTTGCTTGAGATGACGCGTCTGAAAGAGTTTCGTGATCGACCGATGAAACAGCTCTCCGGCGGCATGAAACAGAAGTTGGGGTTGGTTTGCACGCTGATTCATCAACCCGAGTTTGTTCTGCTGGACGAGCCGACGACAGGCGTCGACCCCGTTTCGCGACGTGACTTCTGGTCCATTCTGAACGATCTGGTCCACGAATCTGGCATGACGGCAATCATCTCTACCGCCTACATGGACGAAGCCGTCTACATGGACCGGTTAGCTCTGTTCATGGACGGAAGGATCATTTCGCAAGGTAGTGAAGACTCAATCCTGACACTCGCACCGGGGACCATCGTTTCTTACAAGATCGAAAACGCGCACCTTGAAGCCGGACGCATCCATGCAACATACCCACAGGTTCAGGCATTGGGTGGCTTGGTGCGGGTTTTCGTCCGCGACCGAGAAGCCGATGCTGCGCTCAACAGTGTGGCGGAGATCGCCTCGCCAAGACACGGTGCGTTCAAAACCACGCCGCCCGAACTGGATGACGTGGTCGCAAGTCTTTTGACCGACGACGGCGCCGGATCATCCTCGCCGACCGAGTCGATCCATCACGAGGAGATGGATCCGACAAGCACATCGTCACTTCACCTGAAAGGTCCCGCGCTCATCCAAGCCGACCAACTCGTCCGCGACTTCGGCAAGTTTCGCGCGGTCGATCACGTCTGTCTCGAGGTCGCCGCCGGCCAAATCTTCGGTCTACTGGGCTCCAACGGCGCCGGCAAAACCACGGTGATCAAGATGCTGACGGGTCTGATGCCGCCCACCTCAGGCGAGGGCAGCGTGGCGGGGGCCAAAATCGGCCGCGCCAGCCAAGCGATTCGCGAACGCATTGGCTACATGTCGCAATCCTTTTCGCTGTACTTGGATCTGACGGCGTTGGAAAACCTGGAATTCTATGCGGGCGTGTATGGATTGTTTCCCAAACAACGCCGTCGGCGAATCCCGCAGTTGATTGAAAAGGTAGGCTTGGAAGGATATGAAAGTCGTTTGACGGCCGATTTGCCGATGGGGATCAGGCAACGACTTGCCCTCGGCTGCGCCTTGGTGCATCGCCCGAGAGTCGTCTTCTTGGACGAACCGACATCGGGTGTTGATGTTCTGGGACGACGTCAGTTTTGGGAAATCCTGGTGCGTTTGGCGCGGCACGAGGGCGTTGCGATTTTGGTGACGACGCACTACATGGTGGAAGCCGAACATTGCGATGATCTGGCATTGATGTACGCCGGCCGTGTTGTCGCAGCAGGAACGCCCGAAACCTTGCGCAGCAATTTACAAGAAAACGCCGGCACCCCGCTGACCTTCGCGACCTCTTCGCCAAGTCAAGCGTTGCGTGTGGCACGCGAAAACGGCTTTCAGCGCGCGGCAACGTTTGGACGCAAACTGCGTCTTCTGTCGCGCGACATCGAGCGAGACAAACAACGACTGACCGAATTGTTCCAATCCAAGAACATCGATGTTTCCGATTGGCAGCGAGACGACGTGACGATGGAAGACGTTTTCGTCGATTCGATTCTTTCCCAGGAACAATCGCTCGGGAAATCTCTCGACACATCACACGGTCATGCGGCCACGCATTCTGCAGCGCCGTCAATTCCCAAGGGAGAGGACGCGTCATGAATCTTCGCCGTGTCACCGCCTTGGCCCTCAAAGAAGTTCGCGAGATCACGCGTGACCGACTGCTTTTCTCGCTCGCCTTTCTCTTGCCTCCGTTGATGATGGTTGTGATCGGATTTGGTGTGAACACGGACGTTCGTGAAATACCGATTGTCATCTTGGACTTTGACCGAACCCAATTCAGCCGCGAACTCTCGCACAAATTCAAAGACTCGCAGTACTTCGATTTCAAAGGTTACGTCGACCACGAACGCGAGATCCAGCGACTGATTACGGACAACAAGGCTCGTGCGGCGATTGTGATTCCGCCTCGATTCGACGAGCGTTTGCGGGCCGGGCAGCCTGTTAGAATCCAAACGATCATCGATGGCGCGATCCCAACCAGGGCCGAAACGGTCGGCGGCTATGTTTCATCGGTGATCGCGTCGTTCAGCAGCCAGCAAGTCATCGAGCATGTTGCGCGATCGCATGGGATCACGCCGTCGGCCGCATCCGCCCTGGCCAACCCCATCTCGCTGCAAACCCGCTTTCTGTACAACGAAGCAATGACCAGTCGTTGGATTATCGGCCCCGGTTGCATCATGACCGTGCTGGCATTCATTCCACCGATCCTTGCTTCGGTCGGCGTGGTTCGTGAAAAAGAAAACGGTTCGATCGACAATGTCTATTCATCCACCCTGACGCGCCCCGAGTTTGTCCTGGGCAAGCTGATCCCATACGTCTTGATCTCTTCGATCAGCTTCTTCGTCCTATTTGCGACGTCGTTACTGGTCTTTCAAGTTCCGTTTCGCGGGTCTCCGCTCGCGTTTTCGGTAACGGGGATTTTGTACGTGACCTGCACAACAATGATGGGCATGATCATTTCGTTCTTTGTTCGTTCCCAAATCGCCGCAGTCATTTTGGCCGTCCTGGTGACGCTGATCCCAACCCTTCAATACTCTGGAATGATCGTTCCGCTTTCTTCACTTTCTGAAACAGGTCAAATTCAAGCACGTTTGTTGCCGGCCAGCTACTTCTTCGAAGCAATCCAAGCGTCATTTTTGAAGGGAACGGGATTCGCGGGATTGCAAGGCTCGATCGCAGCGCTGCTCATTTACTCGATCGTGCTTTACATGCTGTGCTGTTTGAAGTTTAGCAAGAGGCCAAAGTCATGAACCAATCGAATCACGATTGGCCGACGATCGTCTGGTGTTGGCGACTTGCGGTGGTATGTCGCAAAGAGGTCGTGCAATTCCGCCGCAATTGGATCCTCGCCCTATTTATGGTGTATGCGTTCACGATGATGGCCTATCACAATGCGACGGCGATCAGTCAAGAACTGAAACGTGCGGGTCTGGTTGTCATCGACAACGATCGCAGCAAAGCGTCGCGAGACTTGATCTACCGATTCCACGAGCCTCAATTTCGATTCATCGAGCAACTGGAAAACAGTCGCGACGGGGTCAAGCGATTGGATGACGGCGACGCAGCGCTGGTTTTGGACATCCCAGAGAACTTTGATCAAGACCTGTTGAACGGTCGGCCCACGCGTCTGCAGATACAGCTCGATGGAGCCGACTCCATGCGTGCCTATTTGGCTGCAAACTATGCCGGAAACATCGTGCGGCAATTCTCCACCGACGCAGGGCGACGACAATTCGCTGACCAACCGTTGCCAGTGGTCGAAAACGACGAACGTGTTTGGTTTAGCCCCAACCATGAGCAAACGTTGTTCATGGCGATCCAAGATTTGGCCCAAAACATTCTTCTGTTTTCGATATTGTTACCGGCCTCGGCGTTGGCAAGAGAAAAGGAACGTGGCACCGTGGAACAGCTGTTGGTGTCGCCGCTAAGCCCGCTGCAAATCATGTTGGGAAAAATATTGCCGATGGTCGGCATTATCTTGTTGGCCAGCGTGGTGACGTTGTTTTTCATCATCGAAGGCGCGTTGGCCTTGAACGTTCGCGGCAGCATTGGCTTGTTCTTAGGCGTCACCTCGCTGTTTTCAGCCTCGGCAGCCGGCGTAGGAATCTTGATTGCCAGCGTGACAAGAAACATGGGCCAAGTCGGCATTGTGAGCATCACTCTGATGCCGATCCTGTTCATGCTATCTGGCAGCGACACACCGCCGGAGATGATGCCCGACACACTGCTGCCGATCATGTACCTTTCCCCGCTGCACCACTACCTCAACGCAGCGTTCGGAATCCTGATCAAAGGAGCAGACCTGTCGATGGTCTGGGACTCGATCCTTTACGTCGCCATCCTCGGGGGCTGCGTCTTCGCCTTCAGCCTCTTTCGCTTCCGACAAAGTTTTCGATGATGCGACCTGCTGTGAAGAAAAGGGGTCAGGAGCAGTAAAGTTAGACTGGGCAAGGCAAGACACCCCAACCTGCCAAAAAGGCTCCTGACCCTTTTTCAACACACTTAGGAGAACACCATGCACAGGACAGTCTTCGTCTTGGCCTGCTGGTCGGTGCTGGCGCCGATCGCCGCACAGAACGAC
>NZ_JBFHKV010000050.1:0-16558 GCF_041595215.1 Stieleria sp.
GACGCCTCGTCCGATGACTCGGTCGACCGTATCAAGGCGATCGGAGATTCGCGAATCCGATTGATCTCGAATCCAAACAACTGCGGTATCTCGCGGGTGCGCAACCAATTGCTCGAAGCGGCCAGCGGCCGGTTCTTGACGTCGCTCGACGGCGACGACTTGTATGTTGATCCGCGAAAGCTGGCTCGCGAGTGGGAATTGTTGCACACGTGTCCAGATCCCGAACGAACGATCGTCTACAGCGACGTGAGGTGGATCGATGCAAACGGCCAAACGATGCTGCACTCCAGCGCGATCGCGCCGCCGATGGAAGGCATCTTGTACCAGGCGATCTTGGACCGTCGCGTGATGATCCCGCGTGACTTTTTGCTGTCGGCTGAACTGGCTCGCAGTGTCGGCGGATTTGATGTCGACCTGCCGATCTACGAGGACTGGGATTACAAGCTGCGGCTCGCACAGAAAGCGGTTTTCAAGTACACCGGTGCGGTCGGCATCGGCTATCGTCGACACGGCAGCGGTCTGTCCGCCGCAGCCGCACCGTTGCATCAAAAATGCCAAGCGGTGATTCGAAAGAAACATGGCGGCGAAGGCTTTGACGGCGATCCGATGCGATTGCTCTCCCTGGCCGGACGACTGCATGGCATCTTGACCCGCAATCGACTACGGGACCGCAAGGCCGCCTAATGCTTTGTTGAGTATGAATTTTAGGATTGGCCGAGCACTCGCCGCTCCTTCTACTGAAGAGTGATTTTGTTGTGACATCTTCTGTCGTGTTTATCGTCTCCCAGCCGCGTGCGGGTTCGACGCTGTTGCAAACCATGTTATCCCGGCACGATGATGTTCATGCCCCCGGTGAAGCCTGGTTGATGTTGCCGCTGGTCCACGCGATTGCTGGATCTCGCCGTGACGTCCAATCCCCCTATGATCAATGTTTGGCCGACGACGCGGTCGGCGAGTTTGTTCGCGAAAATCTGAGCGGCGGATGGAGCGAAATGCAAGCCGAGATCGGTCGTGCGGCGGCGCGGATCTACGAAGCGGCGCGCGTCCGCGCCGGCGCAAGCGTTCTGATCGACAAGACACCCCGCTACTACTGGATCATCGAAGACTTACTGAGTCTGATCCCCGATTGCCGCATCATTTTGCTGCGGCGCAACCCGCTGGCGGTTTTATCATCGATCATGGAAACATGGACACGTCGCACGCGAGTCGGTTTCTTAACAGATTACCGCGGCGACTTGCTGGAAGCACCGGCGCGGATCGCAGCTGCGATGTCGATCCAGGACGACCGGATTCACTCGCTGCGGTACGAAGATTTGGTGCGTGATCCCGCGCAGCACTTGATGCAACTGCAATCCTTCATCGGCCTCCACCCCGTCGACGGTCTACAGCACTACGGCAGCGCCGAGCGACGCACCTATGGTGATCCCAAAGGGGTTCATCAGCATGCTGCGGCGCAACTCGATTCGATCGAAAAGTACCTGCGTCGGGCGGCGACGCGTGCGACCGACTGGAGATTGATGGACGACTACCGGCGTCATCTCGGCCGCGATCTGCTGCATCGATTGGGATATGACAACGACGCGTTAAAACGACAACTCGACGCGGTCAAACCGCTGGGTGCGGCGCTAGCCCCGACACTGTCGTCGCAGGTCAGTCCACGGCCGGCGGAACCGCGACGCAGCGCGATCCGATTGCGACGCATGGCGGCGGATGTCGTGACGAAGTTGGGTAAG
Source organism: Stieleria sp. (assembly GCF_041595215.1). Taxonomy (NCBI): domain Bacteria; kingdom Pseudomonadati; phylum Planctomycetota; class Planctomycetia; order Pirellulales; family Pirellulaceae; genus Stieleria; species Stieleria sp. The sequence continues at coordinate 1,734 of NZ_JBFHKV010000050.1, forward strand.
GCGGCGTGAGCGTCCCGTTTGCGAATCACTGCGATTCGAGACGGCAAGCAAGATGCTGATCTCGACTCCTGTACCCACCGTTCAAATCAGCACGAATCGTCCGATCGATCCAGACACGATGTCGACGTAATAGAGCAATCCATCGGGGCCTTGCTGGATGTCGACGGCAAAGTTGGCTCCGGTTGCGAACACCCCAACGGACGTCAAGTTGCCTGCCGCGTCGACGTTTCCGTGTCGGACAACGCCGCTGGCAAAATCGGCGTAGAACACGTCGTTGTTGTACTGTGGACCATAATTCAGATTCCAGCCGACGCTGCCCAAAACGATCACGTCGGTCCCCGCGGTGTGTGGCTGGGCGATGAAGGCGGGGCTGGCGGGCTGGCCCGAATTGTAAAACGCTTGGGCCTGCGGCAATCCCTGATACGACGGCGTGCGGCGATTGACCCCTTGGCCGCCCTCGTAATAGGGCCAGCCAAAGTTGGTTCCTGACGGTCCGGTGTTGATCTCTTCAAAACTGACCAGCCCGGTTTCGCCGATGTAGAGTCGTCCGTTGTTCGGGTTCACCGAAAGTCGCCAGGGATTTCTCAACCCGAGCTGATAGACTTTGCTGCGGTTGGAATGAACGTCCCCGTCGAAGAACGGATTGTCGCTGAATCCTTGGCCGGTGATGGGATCGATACGAAGGATCTTGCCGGACAGGCTGTTGGGATCTTGAACGCGCAAGGCGCGGGGATCGGTTTGATTGAAGCTGGCGCCGTCGCCGATGCCGACGTACAGGGCGCCGTCGCCGCCGAAGGCCAGTCCGCCGACGGTGTGGGATCGGCTGTCGCTGTTGATGAAGTCTTGGAGGTAGCTGCCGTCGGGGTTGAGTCCCGCCGGTGGTTCGTTGAAGTTCAAGGTGCTGTCGACGAACCCGTTAAAGTTTTCCCAGGTGCTGTTAGCGCCCAGCAACGTGATGCCGCTGTCGGGGATGATCGTGGTGTAGTTGGTTGACGCATCCAGCGTCAGTCGAATCAGCCGGCCGGCTCGGTTGCCCGAACCATCAGGACCGGCCAGCGGGTTCCCCACGTGGTTGTAGACTTCTGGCGGATCGACCGTGTAGTTGATGTACAGATAGGGATTGTTGAACAAATCCGGGTGCAGTTCAAAATCGACCAGCCCGCGATCTTGGACATTGTTGGTGATCCCGGAGAGGTCCACGACTTCGGTCAGCGGTCCGCCGTCGCGAGAGACTCGTATGATGCCGGCTTTTTCACCGACGTACAGGTTGCGTCCATCGGGTGACCATTCGACGTTCAGCGGTTGATTCAGTCCCGTGATGATGTCTTCTCGGATGATTTCGCCGGTCGGCACGGTGGGCGGATCAGCAGCCGGCGTATCCAGCGTCACACTCCAGGACCGAATGGAGGTGTTGTTGTAGGCGTTCCCGGTCGAGGCCGCGAACCCGACGTAGGCCTGATTGCCGACGATACCGTCCAGTTGCAGCGTCGTTTTCATCAACGCAAATTCGGGCTTTTCATTGGTATCGGAAAGGTAGACCGCCAGGCTGTCACTTTGCCCGTTGTAGTCGACCCAGGTGTAGTAGGTCCGCCCGTCGTTGAGATCGTAGGGTGATTGAATCGTGCGGACCGGAGTGACGAGCACACCGTTGACGGTGATGGTGATTTCGTCGGCAAATTGTTCGTAGCTGTTTTGGAACGTATCCAGTTCGATTCCGATGGTGTTCTGTTGGGCGTTGTAACCGAGTCCGCCGGAATAATTACCGATGTCCTGTCCGGCGGTACCACCGGGAGAATTCTGGATGATGAAGGCCAATCCTTCACCGCCGGCGGATCCCTGTCCGCCACTGAATTGCGCGGCAAAGGTCGCTTGGAACGAGGTGTCGGCGTTCACGCTGATCGGCGTGGTGTAATAAGCCGAGCCTCGTTGCTGTGGGGCCGCGGCGGTCAGTTGTAGCTTGCCGTTGTTGAGCGTTGCGTTGCGGTTGAGCTGCAGATCGGCGGCGGAGTCAAACGAGGCGTAGGTCGGCAAGCCCTGATCGATGTCCAGGATGTTGATGGTTGCCGTGCGTGGGGCGAGCAGACTGGCGTTTTCGGATCCCGTCAATCGAAAACTGAACGACTCGGTCCCTTCGGCGATGCCGTCTTGCAGCAGCACGACGGTGACCGACTTGCTCGTTTCACCGTCGGCAAAGACCAGCGTTCCGGAATTCGCGATGAAGTCACTACCCGCGGTGGCGGTTTCCGAAGCCGTGGCATAGTGGACCGACGCCGTCCCGTCGCTGCCGCCGACACGCGCGATCGTCAGCGTGACCGATGCATCGGATTCGAACACCGATGCAAAATCCTCCGCCAAGACAAAGCTGCCAGATTCGCCATTGTTTGGAGGGTCGACCGGTGGCGGAGGGGAGTCGGCTAAGTATTGAAAGCGGCCGTTTCCGTACAACGTTTCGCTTTGATGGAACCCGGACACAATGCCTTGGCCTTCGATGAAAAACCCGGTCGTGTAGGTCGACGGGGCTTCGGTTTCGAACACCTGGGCTCCGATTCGAATTCGATCGACTTTCAAGTTTCGATCGATGCCGTTGTCGGGGTCATAAAAGTCATTGGTAAACGCGATCTCGATGCGATCGGCAGAGACCGTCTGGTTTGCCGTGTAGGTGTATATCGACTGGGTGGTCGAAACGTTGTCAAAGGTTCGCACAACGTTCCCGTCGATGAGCAGTTCCATGCGCTCCTGTCCCGTCTTGCCTGACGCATCGATGGAGATGACAGATCCGCTGCCGTTGCCGGTGGAGGCGAATTGGAAGTAGCCGTTTGCGTTCAGGTACTCTGATTGGCGAAAGCCCGGAACCACGCCGTCCTCGGCTCGCCACGACCCCGTTGAAAAGACCGCTGGGTCTTCGGTTTGATAGGTCACGCCGTCGACGACGATCCGATCGATGCGGAGGTTCCGATCAAATCCGGTCGCAGGGTTCCACCGGTCGTTGGTGAAGTTGATTCGGATGTCATCGACGGAGGCGTTGTCGATGCCGACACTGAATTCGCCGAAGAGTCGATTGCTCGCGTCGGTGCCCGTCATGGTCCACGTGCCGACGACGTCGCTGCCGATTTGCAGCTGCATTTCCTCCTCACCGATTTGACCGGCGGCGTAGATCTGGATTGACAGCGCGGCTGGGAACTGTGCCAGGACGGATCGGTCCAGGTCGTCGGCGTGTGTCACCGACCCGATCGTTTGCTCGAGGTCCCAGTCGGCTTCGTGACGGGTGCTGCCGGTACGATCAACCGACGCGGCAACGTCGAGTCCGGTGACGGTAGCGATCTGGCGCAAAAACGTTTGGCCTTCGGCACCCGCGGCCACGTCACAGCCGTAGATCAGCAAGTCGCCGCCGGGGGCAAAGGAGGCTTTCCAACGCGTCAATTCCGCAGCCCGATTGGCGACCGTGTCCGCGTCCACCCGAGCTTGCCCCAATTGCAATCGGCCGGGCTGCCCGTGACTGATCAGGTGCACGCTGTTGAGCCCGGATCGGTTGGACAGGATCTCAGAGATCTGTGAAACGGCGTCGACGGATCGATCGAGCACGACCAACTCGGCACCGGCGGGGATCGCGTCGGTGAAATCAAAGTCGTCGGCGACGCTGGGATCGACGATCACCAACGTCGCTGTCGGGTTCAGCGACACCGCCGAGCTCTGAATCGAATCAGCCACGGGGCCGGCGGCCGCCACTTCAACCGGCTCGGCGACCGGTACCGCAGCGACTGCCGCGCCGGCGTCGGCGGCCAGCATGATCCGCGGCTCCATCGGACCGGCGGTCCATCGGGGGGATCGACGTGTTTGACGGCGTTTGATGCCCGTGGTGGCGCGTGAGCGAACCATTGCAGCGACCGAGCTTTTTGGCAAAGAGAATGTGGCTGAAAGATCAGCTTCTGACGTTACTCCCTGAGTCAAGCAAAGCAAGACAGACCCGCTTGATCATCACGCGAATTACAACGTCTGGTCCGATCGTATCGGTTTCGCGGCGCGCTTCGTCGCGACCCGGATCACACTCGCGGAAATGACGCGTCAGATTGACGCGGGCGGATAGATGTGGGCGGTGGCCGTTAAAGAAGTGTCGGAATCTACGCCTTGCTCGCTCAGGCGGCGTGGCGTTTCCAGAACACTCGTTTGCTGTTTCGTCGCATCTGCCGCCAATAGTGCTTGGACGTCAGCAAGCCCGGCTCGTCGGCGGCGAGTGCCAACAGTGAAAGGATTCGTTGTTCGGGAGCTGAGTTCGACGATTCGATGACACGTCGCGTCATCCTGCTGTGGCGGAGCAAGCGCTGTCGATGTGCGGCCGAAATCCGATCGTCGTCCGACGTGAGGTAGGGCGCGATTCGGTCGAGCAGTTCCAAAATGCTGGCGTTACGCGCCGACGTTTTTTGACTGGCGTGAATGCGGAACGCAGCGAGGGGCCGATCGGTCTTGGCGACCTTCATTCCCGCATCGAAACCCCGCAACCAGTAATCGAAATCCATCGTGTAGTAGAGCGATTCATTGAACGGTCCGAGTCGGTCGCTCAGTCGTTTCGTCCAGAACACTTCGGGTTGGATAAAATTTCGATTGGGATTCGGGTGAAGCCAGTGATTCCACAAATCGACGATTTCGGCCAACGTTGAAATATCCGAACACTGATCGCGAAGTCGTTTTCCGTGCGCGTCCACTTTTCGGCAGACACCGGAAAAGAGATCTGCATCGGGGTTCTCTTTCCAAAGTGCGACGATTCGTTGGAAAGCGCCCGGCAGATAATAATCGTCGCTGTTGATGTAGGCGCAGATGTCGCCATCGACTCGATCGAATCCTTTATTGATCGCATGGGATTGACCGCGATCTTTTTCGCTACACCAATAGGTCAGTTCGCTGTCGTGCTGTTTGATGATGTCGACGGATCCATCCGAACTGCCTCCGTCTACGACAGCGTATTGCAAGTGAAAGTCGCTGTCACGACCTTCTTGCGTCAAGACACTCAGGATCGTTTGCTCCAAGTACTCTGCCTGATTGTACGATGGGGTAACGATTCGGAACGTGGGACGGCGATGATTCGACGATGACATGATGACTTACCAGGAGATCGTTAGGCAGCGCGACGCTGTGTTTGGTTTTCGGACCCGATCAGACTTCGATAAAGTTCCATGTAGCATTGCGCCTGCGTATCGGATTGAAACTGATTCATGATCAGATCCCTGGCTTGGGCACCCATCGCTTGCATGGCATCCGGGTTGGCGATCGCGGTCTGCAAACGTCGTGCGAGTTGGGCGGCGTCACCATTGTCGGCGAGCAATCCTGTTTTGCCGGGAATCACGTAGTCGGGGATTCCACCGGCATCGAATCCGATCACCGGCGTACCACACGCCATCGCCTCCAGACCGGTCAACGGAAGATTGTCTTCGGTCGATGGAAGGACGAAAACATCGGCCGCGCTGTACACCAGACGGCGCGTGCGATCGTCTTGAACGTTGCCGACGTGGATCATCTCCGGCAACGTTTTGGTCGCATCGGAGAGCGTGCCGCTGCCGAAGACCAAGCCGCGGACGTTGGGATTCGACCCCACACGTTCCAACGCCGCCAACAGTTCAGTCGCGCCCTTGCGGCGGCTGCCCAAGTTCATCGCACCAAAGCCGATGATGAAGGCATCGGGCTCAATGCCGAGCGTTTCACGGGCAAATTGTTTCTGCATCGGGTAGAGCTTGTCGGTCGGCATTCCATAAGGAATTCGGGTGAACGATTTCGCGTCGGCCAGTAACGGACTGGATTGCGCCAACCCCAACAACCAACGGCTCGGCGCGACGATGTGCAGATTGATGTCTTTCAAGGCGCGGCGTTTGGTTTCGAACGCCTGAAAACTGACATCGGTTTGACCGGACCGTTTGACTTGGGGGCAGTTTCCGCAGCCGACACGAAACCGTTGGCAGCCACCGGCGAAGTGGCAACCGCCGGTCAGGGCGTTCATGTCGTGAAGTGTCCAGACAACCGGTTGGTCTGAATCCAGCGAACCGAAGAAGCTGGGGAAGTCGATGAACTTGGAGATCCAATGCAGGTGGATGAGATGCGGCTGGGCAGGGTCGGCGGCTGCGGGGTGATCCAGCGGAGGCCAAGGAGTGAACGGCTGACCGTGCGGCGAAGTAAAGATTTCTGCCCCATCTTTCGCGCCGCGTGTGGCACGTTTGAACGACTGGCGATGCACACGAAACCGGACCCGATCGAGCGCATTTGGCAACGACCCCTTGCGCGCCCATTGGGTGCTATAGAACTCGTCGGTATCAAATTCGGCACGCTGCGAATCGCTGAAGGATTGACCGGCAAGGTATTGAAACCGACTTTGGATTCCGCGGTTGCGCAGCGCGGTGTGCAATTGTCGCGCAGCCGTCGCGGCTCCGCCGCGAAGAAAGCTGTTGAAATGACTGACAAACACTGGATCCCACCGGAAAACGAAGCTTAAGAGAGTGTCGGACTCTTTTCACTTCAATCGCCGGAAAGGACGGCAAACGATGAGTGGTCTGCCGGCGGATTCAGCTGGTCTGGTTTGGCAAACTATTGCGGTCAGGATGGACTGGTGATGAGGATTAGTCGGGTCGGATCGCGGTCATCCTGGTCGTGATCCACACCCGATCAAAATCAATTGTTACGAATCGAGCAACTTTGCCAGCGTCGTGGCGAGACCACGCAGCGCGTCGGTGTCCGGCAGCGTGATCGTCAGTTGTGGCCGTCCCTGTTCGTCTTTGTCGACACACTGAGACAAGCGATCGGTCAAGGTGGCGACCGTTTCATCGCTGGGTGCTTTGTCGCCAGCCGATGGAATCAGTTCGCCGGCCAACGAGAGCGCCGCGGTGATCAGGCCGCTGGTCGCGGCGGCGACTTTTTCTCGTTTCGCTTGCAAGGCTTGAGCTTCGGCCTCGACCCTTCGCTGTTGGCTTTCGTCCACCGGCGCGGCGGGCAACGGATCCAAGATGACTTCCAATCGGCGTCGCAAGTCTTCCATGCCGCTGACCATCGCGACCTCGGACACGTCGCTGTCCATGTCGATCGATGCGTCGGCGAGTTCCTGTTTCGACGCCAGTGTCTCCAGCAACCGTTCTTCGATGGTGTCGCCGACGGTGACCAATTTGTAAATGTGGACGGGGTTCTTTTGTCCCATCCGATAGGCGCGGGCGATGCGTTGTTCCAGAACGGCGGGGTTCCAGGGCAAATCGACGTTGATGACTGTGTTGGCCGCTTGCAAATTCAATCCCGTCGACCCGGCGTTGGTCATGCAAATCACACGGCATTGCGGATCGTTTTGAAAACGCGACACCAGTTCGCCACGTTTCTTTTGCGGCACTTGTCCATCCAGACGGACGTAGTCACAGGCCATCGTGTCCAATCGTCGTTCGATGCGGTCCAGCATGCGTCGCCATTCGCTGAACAACACGATTTTCCGCGTCGGGTCTTCGATCAGCCCTTCCAACAATTCGGTCAATCGTTCCAGCTTGCTGCTGTATTCGGTTTCCTCCTGGTCGATCAGATACGTGCTGTCGCAGGACATCCGCGCCATCAGCAACGATTTTTGCATCCGCAGCAAGTCCATTTCGGTCATGAACTTTTTGTTGACGATCTGGGCCACGATGGCGACATGGGAATCGTTGATTTCTTTTTGTTCGGCCGTCGGCTCGATGCGAATCACTTCGTCGATCCGTTCGGGAAGCTGCTTGGCGACCTCGCTGCGCGTGCGACGGAGCAGGATCGGTTTGAGCGATTCGCGTAGCTGGTCCAAGCGGTGGTAGCCCAGCGTCTTGCCGCGTTCATCGACCACATGGTGTTTGTGAAAGAACTCGTACGCCGGCCCCAAACGGTCTTCGTCCACGAACCGCGTGACGGTGAACAAATCGCCCAGCCGGTTCTCAAGCGGTGTTCCCGACAACACCAATCGGAACGGGCTTTCCAACTGCCGGATCACGTTGCTGGTTTTCGACTCCCAATTCTTGATCCGCTGACCTTCGTCCAAGATGATCAGATCCCAGGGCACCTCTTCGATCGCGGTCAGGTCACGGAGGACTTGTTCATAGTTACAGATCGTGAAGAACGCGTCGCTGCGATATTGCTCGTAGCGCTCGGCGCCGGTGCCGAGCACGATTTGGGTTGTTCGGTCACTGAAGCGTCGGATTTCATTTCGCCACTGCGTCTTCAACGAGGCCGGAGAGACGATCAGCACGCGTTTGATGTCGGCCAATTGGGACAACAGTTCTGCGACGCCGATGCCTTGAATGGTTTTGCCCAGTCCCATGTCATCGGCCAGGATCGCGCGTCCGGCGCCTGCGGCGAACGCGATGCCGTCCAACTGGTAAGGCAACAGGGTTGCATTGAGCAGTTCTGTTCGTAGCGGGTGATTCTCCGTGTCCTTGCGAATCGACTCACAGGCTTGGCGAACACGCTGTTGCGTCAACTGGCGTTGAATAAACGCTTCGGCATCGGGATAGATCGTGACATCCTGCCCGGCGTTTTCCAACGCGGAGATCCGCGTCATCGCGTCGGACGCGTCGGTGATCGGGGTCGTGTTTGCCTCGCCGACGATCTCTTCCATTTTGGGATCGACCTTCGTGGGCAGATGAAACAGCAGACCGCGATCTTCGCCGTAGCAAAGGGCCAGCGAAAGCTTTTTGCGGCGGTAAGGCGAACGCAGTTTGGCGGCGGGGAAACGTTTTTGAACCTTGGTTTGGACGTGCAGAACATGTTTGCACGTTTGCAGTTTGTTGGTGCGAAAATCGGGACACGTGCAATAGGCCTGGCCCGTATCAAACCCTCGCAGCGCGACGCGATAGGTTCTGCCGGATCGTTCGCTGGTGACCAGGTAATCCGTCCACGGCTTGGTCGTGTTGGTCGATCGCACTTTCATGCGTTCTTCGGCGGCGCGCTTGACCCGGTCGGCGATCGCTCGCTGATGCAGCTCTTCCGGCGTCAGGTGTTCCAAGGGAACCGATTCGTCGGGCGGTTGTGCCAGTCCGAGGTCGCTCTTGGATTGCAGCAGATGGTCCAGTGCCGCGCCGACGTGCAAGCAGGGGGTCTCGCATTGGTTGCAGTTGACGATCAATTGCCGACGGCGTCCCGACTGCAGCGTGATGGTCGCGACCGCCACCCCGTTGTCGGCTTCGGCGTCGGGAAGTCGGACGCGGAACAGGTCGCCGCCCAGAAAGACATCGTCGTGATGGAGCTCAAGAAACTGTGCCCCCTGGCGGATCAAGGTGGCGCCTTCGTCACCGAGCAACTGACAGGCTTGGGAGAACGTCAACGACCCGAGTCGCTGGTGGAAGACGTTGCCTTGTTTGCGTCGGACACCTGATGGTGCCGATCGGGTCTTCGTTTGACTCATCTGCCTTCCGTTCTTTGGTTCCGTGGTCGATTGACGCAGAACGGGAATTAGAACGGGATCGGAGACGACTGGCAAGTTTGTTCTGGCCTGCCGATGAGTGCGCGGCAACCATGCAGGACGGAACGTCATTCCGCCCTGCATGCGTCACGTCAGCCGTCGGTCACTTTGCCGGAATCATCTGGACGGCATCCAGATGCACCAGACCGTTGGCTTGTTCGGTCAAGATCACGACTTTGATTTCTTCGTCCTTTTCGACGTCGATGGTCGCGACCGGCGTGAACTGGCGGTCCTCGGTTCCCTGGTAGTTCACGCTCTCGCGTACCACTTGATCTCCGATTCGAATCTCGACCGGAGCATCGGTGGCGCGATTGTTGAAACGGTCATCGGCCGGAGAGCAACCGACCAGGATTTGAAATCGACCGCTTTGCGGGGCTTTGAGCGTGTAGGTCGCTTGGGCCCCCGAGCCCGGGCCGGCGTACTTGTAGCTGTAGGCGACGTATCGATCATTTCGGCCGCCGCCGCTGGTCCATTTCCCCTTCAGCTCTGCTTCACGATCGTCGATCACGATGCCTTCGAAGGACGCCGGATCTTGGCCGGTCATCGGGCCGAATTTGGATGCCCGTGGCAGTGCCCCTTCGTCGATCGTGATCGGAGCCGACGGAGTGCTGCGACGCGCCTTGCCCGGCAATTCCAACAATTCCAGCAGCTCATCGAGGTGGTTTTGATAAACGTCGCGTGGGGTGCAATCGCGAAGGGCGCAGATCGACGCTGCTTTGCCGACGACTTCGCCCATCATGCCACAGGTCTTCATCACGCGAACGGTGCCGAGGGCTTCGTGGGTGACGCTGACGTTTCGTCCGGCCATGAACAGGTTGTCGATGTTCCGGCTGTAGAAACAGCGATAGGGGACGGGGTAGCCGTAGGATCGATCGACGCGGCGGTCATGGACGGCGACGCTGATAAACGGGTTGTCGGGATATTTTTTGGCGTATTGTTCCTTGGGGTAATGCAGGTCGATCGACCAGGTGCTGGGGACACATCCATCGGGGAAATCGCGTTTGGCGACGATGTCATCCTGGGTCAGAACGACGTCCCCGAGCAACCGATTGCTCTCGCGTGGGCCACCGACGTAGGCGACCCAACTGAGGACGGCGGTCTTGTGATCGGCGGCGCCGTCGCGGTTCTTCATGGCGTTGAACGCGCCGTAGACGGCGCGCAAATTCCAGTCGCGGATGCCTTCGGCGTCACCGATCGCGTCCTTGTCAAAACCGCTTTCCCAAAACCACTGACCGTGGTGGTCGCGGGGATAGGGAAAGTCTTGCATTTCCAAATCCAGCGCCCACGGCGTTTCGGGAAACGACTTCGGTGAATCGGTTTCATCCCACCGCCACATGTTGCTCATCCCCATTCGGCCATCGGGCGCCATGTCGCTATCGGCACCAACAAATTGGCCCAGCCAACCGTGACCGGTGCAGTCGACGAAACGGTCTCCGAGCATGCGAACGACCTCGCCGGTTTTCGTGTTGAGCGCATCGACCGAGACGATGTGGTTGTCTTGGACGACGGCATCGAAGGCGTGGTGATTGAGCCACAGATCGATCTGGGGCTCGGCGCGAACGACACGTTCTTTCAGATCATCGCCGAACTCTTCATAGCGGCCGGGTGATTTGGTCGCTTGGTCGGCGAACTCCTCGATGATCTCGCCGATCCGGGGGAACTTCCCGCGGCGGATATTGCCCATCGCCCAAACACGCACCTCGCTCGATCCGTTGCCTCCCAAGACACCACGATCTTGGATCAGGGCGACGCGGCATCCCATCCGGGCGGCGCTGATTGCCGAGCCCATGCCGGCGTAACCGCCACCGACGACCACCAAGTCATACGGTCCACGTTGGAGCGGCTCGTCGGGCAACCCCAATTGCTTCCGTCGCCAATCCGACAACACCTTGTCGGCCGGTGGCGGTGGGTCGCTGTCGAGTTGCGTCGTCAGGTAAAGACAATCGCAACGGCCGTCGAATCCGGTCAAGTCTTTCAGCCGCAGTTCCGTTTTTCCTTGGGACAGCTGGATCGTTCCCCCGTCTTGCCAGCCCCACGTCGCGCCCTCGGTGCCGAAGGTTTCGTCGAGCGTTTGGTCACCGATCTGAATTTGGAATTTGCCAGGGTGCCCGGGGGCGTCCCAGCGAGCTACCCAGTCGAAGGTGCGGGCCCAGACGCGGTAGGTCCCGGGTTGTTTCACGTCGATCTGGGTCACGGCGTCGTCGACCGGCGTGCCCAGTCCGTGCGCGAGCAGGTAGGGAGACCCCATCTGCTGGATGAACTGGGTGTCCAATTTCCACCCGCCGGGATCGTCAAAACTCTCGGTTTCGACAAAGATCTCGGCCGCGGGGGCCGAATTCAACACGAGGTGCGGCGTGCAAACCGCCACCAGCACGGCCAACGGTGCCAGGAAGCCCCGGAATCGTGATTTGGAGAGATTGCCAATCATGGTTGTGAGTCGGAAACAGTAGGGAGGAAAGGGGGTTGGGCAGGATACTTCGTTAGTGGAGCAAACGCCCAATTTGGACATCGATTCTCGGAGATTTCAGCGTTTCGCTCGGCCTGAGAAATCGTACCGCCCTAGACAGACCGCCCGATCGCGAGGTTGGATTTCAATTAGGGGCTGAGAAAAACGACGTCATCAGCTAAACTACGTGGCCAGACAGGCCGACGGACAGCCTGCGCGCTCCACCACTCCACTGCAAGCCGATCGCCCGAAACGCTTCGATTCTTTCGCATGGACACCCTCGAATCTCAGCCTCATTCTACCATGCCCGAACCTAGCGATTCCCCCCAGGAGCCACCCAAGAAACGGGGCGTCCCCGAAGGCTTGTGGCTGAAGTGTCCCGGTTGTGGGACCAGCGTCTACAAAAAAGAAGTCGAACAGCGACTCAACGTCTGCCCCAAGTGCGACCACCATTTTTACGTTTCGGCGGCCGATCGAATCGTCCAGGTGGTCGATGAAGGCACGTTCGAGGCGATGAACGAGCACCTGCGGCCGACCGATCCGCTGGAGTTTTCCGACCGCAAACGCTACGCCGAACGACTCGTCGGGGAACAAAAGCGAACGGGTTTGTCCGACGCCGCGATCACGGGGACCGGCATGATTCGGGCCCGCCGCGTCGCGCTCGCCGTGACCGACAGCGCGTTCATCATGGGAAGCATGGGCTCGGTGGTGGGTGAACGTTTGGCGCGGTTGATCGAACATGCGACCACGCAAGACTTGCCGCTGATCATCATCAGCGCCAGTGGCGGGGGGGCACGGATGCACGAAGGCATTTTGTCGCTGATGCAAATGGCCAAGGTCAGCGCCGCACTGGCCCGCTACGACAAAGCGGGCGGCTTGTTCATCAGCGTGCTGACCAACCCCACAATGGGCGGTGTCGCCGCCAGTTTCGCCTCCCTGGGAGACTTGGTGTTTGCCGAACCCAAAGCCTTGATCGGGTTTGCCGGCCCGCGAACGATCAAGGCGACCATCGGAATTGAATTGCCCGAAGGGTTCCAGACCAGCGAGTTTTTGCTGGAACACGGCTACATCGACCGAATTGTGCATCGCAAACATCTGAAAACTGAAATCGCCCGCGCGATCGACTATTGCGGAAAGTAGGTCATCCATGGGGATTTTTGATTCCGTCAAATCGATGCTCGGCGGCAGCGGCGGCAGCAGCAGCGGTGGACGCATCGATATTCAAAAGCGGTTCACGCTGGAACGGACGGCGTTCACCGGCACGATGGCCAAGTTTGTCGTCGCCAAGGACCACGACCATGGCGGTCGCCTGGTCGGGATAAAAATCCTGGACCCGGAAAAGGTGGAGCTGTTCGAAAGCCGGTTTCGCCACCTGAAAAAACCGTCCGAGGGCGAAATCGCCCTGAAAATGCATCACCCCAACGTCGTCGAAACCTATGAAGTCGGCATGTCCACCAATGGGCAACCGATCCTGATCATGGAGTTCGTTGCCGGGCCGAGCATGCAGAACATCATCGTCCAAAAGCAGGAGCATCATGTCGCCGGCAAACGAATGATGCTGATCCGTTCGATGTGTGAAGCGCTCAAGTATGTGCACAACCAGGGCTTCATCCACCGTGACATCTGCCCCCGCAACTTCATCCTGCTGCCGGAGTCCGAGGACGTCAAACTGATCGACTTTGGGCTGACCCTGCCGGCCACCCCGCCGTTCATGGTGCCCGGCAACCGCACCGGGACGCCGCTTTACATGTCGCCCGAAATCGTCCGCCGACGGCCGACCGATAAACGCGTCGATCTGTTCTCGCTCGGCGTCACGTTCTACTGTTTGATCGCCTTTTGCCATCCCTGGCAGGGGGATGTTGTCAGCGGACGGGCGGCCCTGCATCACGACACCTCGCCCCCCAAACCGCTGGTCGATGTCTGCCCCAACGTCGATCCCTCGTTGGCCCGCGGTGTGATGCAGTTGATGCACCCCAAAGTCGAAGAGCGAACGCCGACGATCGAACAGTTCATTCAGCGGATCGCCAAGGTACAAAGTGTCTACCAAAACGGGGCGCCGAGTCCCGAGTTGAGCTGACAGGCCCGCTCGATTCCACTACGCTCTGTCGTTGAACCCTTTCCCAACACGTCTCGGTCGACCGATCGAGACCTCTTTCTTGAGGCAATCAAGCATTGAAGCAAGTTCGTCAGGATCGCTGGACGGTCCAAGATTCGGTGGCAGAATATGGTGTCGATCGCTGGGGCGACGGATATTTTAGTATTTCCGAGCAAGGCACGGTGGTCGTTTCGCCTTCGCGAGATGAACATACGTCTATCGATTTGAAGGCCCTCGTCGACCAACTCGTCGACCGCGGGCTCAGCTTGCCCATTCTGCTCCGCTTCAACGGTATCCTCCGCGACCGACTGCATCATCTGCACGATTGCTTTGCCCAGGCGATTGACGAAAACGGCTACCGGAACCGCTATCGCTGTGTGTTCCCGATCAAGGTCAACCAACAGCGCGAAGTCGTTCAACAAATTGTCGCCGAAGGCGCCGCGTTGGGTTTCGGCGTCGAAGCCGGTAGCAAGCCCGAGCTGCTGGCCGCCATCGCGATGAGCGACGCTTCGGTGCCGATCGTTTGCAACGGTTTCAAAGACGAAGAGTACATCCGTTTGGCGATGATGGCCCAGCGGCTCGGGCGAACCGTGTTCCCCGTGGTCGAGAAAGCCAGCGAGTTGGATCTGATCTTCCGCGTCGCGTCGGCCGTCGGCGTCCGCCCGACGATCGGCATGCGGGTCAAACTGGCCACCCGCGGCAGCGGCCGTTGGCAGGCCAGCGGCGGCTACCGCAGCAAATTTGGACTGACGGTGGCGGAGGTTTTGGCGTCGCTGGACCGCATGATCGAGATGGGATTCGAGGATTGTTTTCAACTGCTGCACTTTCACGTCGGCAGCCAGATCGGA
>NZ_JBFHKV010000051.1:0-16361 GCF_041595215.1 Stieleria sp.
CCAATCCCGGGTCATTCCCAGTCGTGCGAGATAACGCGATTGCAGGTTGTACTGAAGGCAATTGCCCGTCAGCGTGGTACCGATGCTGGCGATGAAGGGTGCCCCGGTATCCAGCAACGCCGAAATCGACTCGGGTTTGCCCACGTAAACAAAGAAACGGTCCGGCGGCACACAACGGGCCATGTCGAGACTGCCGCCCGGCTGCCCGTCCAACATCTTTTCGAACGGATGCGATTTGACTTCGACACCCGCAAGTGAATCCACATCGATCGTCGCCGCTTGGCCCGAATCGGTCGCGCGCAGCTGTTGCAGTTGAAGGGTTTCTTCGATGGCGGCGCGGCCTCCCAAGACGGAAAACGTCGAGAGATTGCGTGGCGGATCGGCGTCCGGCTGAGCGGTCCGGCCCGTCTGATCCCAGACCTGTAACACACCCCCGTCGGCTGCGATCGCGTAGGGTCTCCACGCGAATTTCCTGGCGTCGGCCAGTCGCTGGCGCAGGTCCGCGTAGGACGATTCGGATCCGTTTGTGGCGTCCCACCGAATCGTCTGCTGAGTGTTCAGCACTTGGTTGTCGACCTGCAGTTCCAGCGGTTGGACAAGCGGTTCGCCGGACACCAGCACCAATCGGTACTGCAAGTTGGGTTGCTCGGCGGCGAGTTTGGCGCTGTCACGGTTGATGATCGGGCGAATCTTCACCTGCTGGGCTTGAATCAATTGCGGGTCAATGGCGACGCGTTCGCATTGGCCGTCGGTGTACAGCACCCAGTGTTTTCCGTCGTCGACAAACGGGCGCACTTGGAACGCCAAGACGGATCGATTCTCGCGCGCGACGGTTTGTCGCTGCTTCGGTTGGGACGGGGAAAACTGGAACCGGACGTTGGGGATCAAATGAACAAAGGGACCTTCCAGCGGCTCGCTGTCGATGAAATCGGTGAGCTCCTCGATCCGGAAATTGGCGGTCCCCCAACGCTGTGCCACGTAGTCCCACCGTTTGTCCTTGGCCAAGTCGGCGATCGAGCCTGGTCCCACGCCCTGTCCGTCCTGGGCGTACTGACGACAGGCCTCGAACCCCATTTGCACCTGCCAGCGACCGTTTCGGATTTGACGTTCTTCCAATGCCGCGTACATCCGCTTGCCCAGCTGCCGCAGCCGCGAGGGTTCGGTCGGCATCAGGTACAACTCGCGGACAGCAGCGTGGGACTCGGGCGTCCGGATTCGCCACAGGCCATCGGCCGGTAGTGCAATGGTCCCGACGTAGGCATGCAGTGGTCCGTCGGCGATCCGGCCATGTGACGTGTCACCGACGACCGTCTCGGCCTTGCCCGAAACCGTCAGCAACGGCAGCGTGACCAGACAGGCGACAAATCGAGATCCGATCGGCCAGAATGGGAGTGTTCGATGGCACATGACAGCGGTTCCTGGAACGAGATGCAACGCGAGTCGTGAGCCGAAAGCTCATTCTCGACGGTTCAGCCTATGGCATCAGGGAGCCCGTGGCGAACGACAGCGTGTGCAAAATCTTCGGAATCGCCAAATCGTGCGTTCAGAAGACGCGAATCACTTCCACGACAAAATGGAGTGTGGCGTTGGGCGGAATGAGGGGCGCGCGGCCATCCTCACCGTAGCCCAATTCGGCTGGAATCTCCAACTCGATCATTCCGCCTTCACCGACCAACTGCAACCCTTCGGTGAATCCCGGGACGACTTTTTGAAGCGAGAAAATCACCGGCTCTCCCTGCGAATAAGAGCTGTCGAAGACGGTTCCGTCATCCAGTTTTCCCAAGTAATGGACACGCACATGGCCACCGGGCTGAGCTTTCTTTCCGTCTGACCGACGCAACACCCGATACTTCAGCCCTGATTTCGTCGTCGTAAACTCCTGCGGCGCGTCCGCGTCGGCCGGCCCCGGACCGGGCATCAATCCGGAACATCCGGTCGCCAAACAGAGAGCCATGCAAAGTAAGCCGACCCGTGACATCCCAACGGTGTGCATGGTGTGCGATCCTGACGAAAGTTTCAAAAGCAGAAAAAAGGGCGACCGATTCGGGCACGCGCGGAGAACGGCCATCGGGCCGGACAAAGCATAGATTCACGGGAAAGCCTTTCACAAGCCCGGTAGAAATCGCATCATCGGATACGGCCAGCAGCTATCATAAACGGAGGGGGAGTGCGTGTCCCACGAGCCAAAGGTGCTCCAATGAGTTCAACAACCTTGGAAAATCGCCTCGGGGTGCTGTGCACCCTGATGGCTGCGATGTGGTTTGCGTGGCCGCCGGGCCAGCCGGCACTGTGTCAGCCGGCACTGGGGCAATCGGCGCTCGGTCAGCCGGCGCTCGGTCAGCCGGCATTGGGTCAGCCGGCGGCACGGCAGCGCATCCAGCCGGTCAGATTGAGAGACGACGATGCCGGCCAGCGGTTCGTGGACCGTCTGGTCCCCGGCTCGCACGTCAAGGTTTTCATTCCCAGTCTGCCCTACATCTACCTCTCGCACGCCATCAACGGTGCGATGATCAAGCCCAGCGACAATGCCCGGGGCTGGGATTACGACATGGCGACGTCGCATGAGCAGATCGACGACACCACCTACGAATTCAAACTCCGCCAAGGCGTTCAGTTTCAGGATGGGACGCGTTTCGATGCCGATGCGGTGGTCAGGAACATGGACGCCTTCAAACTGGCTCCCACGCTTTACAGCAAAATCGACCAGGTCTTTGACCGCTGCGAAAAAGTCGACGAGTTCACGGTCAGGTTCTTGCTGAAAGAAAAGTACGGCTGTTTCATGAACGATCTGATCTGGATGCAGTTCTACAGTGACGAATACCTGAAGCTCAATGGATGGAATGGAAAGGCAACCTGCCCCAATCTTTCCGCTCCCGGACCCTACGGCCTGGGCCCCTACATCTTGACCGAAGGTTACGTCGAAGGCGATCGCCAAACCCCTAAAGCCGTCCTCAAAGCGAACCCGAACTATTGGGACCAGCGGTATCCCAAAATCGAAACGATCACCGTATTCACGGAACTGGACAGTCGGCGGGCGAAGAACAGCGTCTTGGAAACCGAGGGCGAGTTGGACATCGCCTTCATCCCGCCGGAATACAAAGTCGACACGATCCTGTCTCCATATGCCAAACTCGTCACCTCGCCGACGACGAACAACATCGCGATCCACATGAACCTGATCAACGGCAATCCCAAGCTGTTGGAGGTTGACGTCCGCCGCGCACTCAACGAAGCCTTGCACCAACGCAATCTCTGGCACTTCGTCTTCGATCGTGAAGCCACGTTGTCTCCGACCCAGGCGTCACCCTTCTTTCCCGGCATGCGGAAAGCCACCCAGTTGTTGAAGCCGTACTCCGAATTAGAAGACCCGTACGATGCCGCCAAGCGAGCTCAATTGAAACGGCGGCTCAACGGGCTGCGTCTCAAAGTCCTGACGCAAAACCGCTACATGGACTTGTGGCGCAGCATCGAAACCCAATTGGGCTACGTCGGCGTGACGTTGGACATCGAGGAAGTCAAAAGCGAAAAGGAAATCTTTGATCCGTTACTGACCACCAATCGAGATCAAAACGAAGTCCAATGGGATCTGTTGGTGTGGGGCAACGACGACTGGTTTTTCAACCATCCCTTCACCGCCTTTCTCGTCTATCGGACGCACAACGTTTGGAGCACGATTTTTCCGGATCCGGTTCTTGATGGTTACATCGAAGAGATGTTCCAGGCGAGTGTCGAAGATCCGGGATTCGACGAGATCACCTACAAGATTGTCAAACGCGTCTACGACCAGGCCTACATGCTGTTCGTGCCAACGCCAAACAATGTCTTTGCGGTCAACAAAGAAGTCGGGTTCAAACCGTACCGCATGGCCTGTTATCCGCTGTGGAAAATCCAGGTGACTGACCAGCACTGGTCGGTCCGCAAGGGGGCTTACCCGGAAGCAAGAAAAGAGCCGATGAAAGTGACGCGCATTCAATTCGACGCCGGAGAGAGCCCATGAAAAACCGAGGCGTACTGGGAAAACTGTTGCTGCTGGTGGGGATTTCTGTCGTCGCGTTCTGTGCGGTGGGCATCTTCGGCATCGTCAGCAACAAGAGAATTCACGATTCGGTCGACCGTGTTCGCTTGTCGGCCGAACAGTTTCAAAAGGGCGCATTGAACATCACCGATCCGCTCAGCGAACTCAGGCAACTGACGCTGACGATGGTGATGGCGCCGAATTTGGAACTGCAGGAGCAACTCAACGACGAGCAGCGATTGCTGACCAATCGGCTGGACCAGACGTTCAACCAGTGGGACCTTGCGGCGAACAGCCGACGTGAGAAGGAAGCGTTCCAGAACCTCCGCGCCAGCTGGGAGGACTACCGCGAGATCAAAGATTTCACCGTCGACAAGGTCATGGGCGGATACCGTGAGGAGGCGTTCATCAATGCGATCCGGGCGGAAAACGAACAATTCCAGGTGGTCAACGACCACGTGCAAGGTTGGCAGCAGGCGATCATCGCCGACGCCGAAGCCGTCAATCAGTCGGCCGGCAAGATTGCCGACAATGCCTTCCTCGTGTTCATCTTGGCGATTGTGATCGCCACCGCACTGATCGGCGGATTCGGTTTCATCACCACCCGCAGGATCGTCGGTCCGATCGAAACGTTGAAGAAGACGGCATCAAAGATCGCCGAGCACGCGTCGAGTGCGACGATCGGCGAGGCGTTGGACGAACGCATTGATGTTCATTCCAACGACGAACTCGGCGCGCTCGCACGCGCCTTCAACACGATGATCGGGAACATGCACGCGGCGATGGAAAAACTGGACGTGGCCGAGAAACGCACCCAAGCGATCTTAAATTCGACGGCCGATGGCATCCTGACGATCGATGCCAAGGGCACCATCCAATCGCTCAACGCGTCCTGCGAATCGCTGTTGAAATACCGGGCGTCGGAGTTGCGTGGGCAGGCGGTCACCGCCATCATCCCCAGCTTTCGATTCAACGGCCGCGCCCCCGCTTCGACCGCCGCCACTGCCACCACCACCGCCACGGGCCGAGCCCCCCGATCCGATCGCCATGGCGATGAGAGTGAAGCCTACGGCGTGGACAAGCAGGGCCGCCAGGTCCCCATCGCGCTGCGAGTGACCCAAATGGAGTTTTCAGGAGAACGGATCTTTATCGCGACGCTCCAAGACATCGAGCGTCGCAAACAAGACGAGCAGGAACGAACGCGATTGTTTGAAGCCATTCGGGAAACCGTCAGCCACCTGTCGGTCGCCAGTTCCGAAATCTCCGCGACCATGAAACAGCAATCCCTGGGGATCGAAGAACAGGCCAGCGCGGTCACGCAAACGTCTTCGGCCGTGGAAGAAGCCGCCCGAACGGCCCAGGAGTCCATGCATCTGGCCAACGAGGTTGCCGAAGCCTCGCGGCGGGCCGACGAAGTCGGACGCTCGGGACGCAAGGCGATTGAAGACACCCGGGTTTCGATGAACACCGTGCGGGAACGGGTCGAATCGACCGCCGACAGCATTCTGATGTTGGCCGAACGCGCACAAGCGATCGGAGAAATCATCACGACCGTCAACGAAATCGCCGACCAAACGAATCTGCTGGCACTCAACGCGGCCATTGAAGCCTCCCGCGCGGGCGAAGCCGGCAAGGGGTTTTCGGTCGTCGCCGCGGAGGTCAAATCGCTGGCCCAACAAGCCAGGCAATCCACCGGCCAAATCCGCGAGATCTTGAGCGAGATTCAGCATGCCACCAACCACGCGGTGCTGGCGACCGAACAGGGCACGCAATCGGTCGGCGATGCCAGCGGTGTCGTCGTCAAAGCCGAGCAGACGATCGAAGCGTTGGTGACCATGGTCGGCGAGGCATCACGCGTTGCCACGCGGATCGTGACCGCGTCCAGCCAGCAAGCGACCAGCATGGACCAGATCACCGAGTCGATGAACCAGATCGATCGGACAACCCGGCAGGCGATGGCGGCCACTCACCAAACCGCCCATTCGGCCGAAGACTTGAATCATCTGGGAAGTCGTTTGGCCGAACTGTTGGCAGACGATGCCTCGGTCGACCGACTTACCCCGGCATCGCATTCGGCCTGAGTTTCGGCCTGAGTTTCGGCCTGAGCATTGGACTCTCCCGGCGAGTGCGGCAAGGTGAAATGGACCACCAATCCGCCCTGCCGATGCGGGGTCGCCCAGATCCGGCCGTCGTGGGCTTCGACGATCGTGCGGCTGATCGACAACCCCATCCCCAGCCCGTCTTGTTTGGACGTGAAGAACGCGTCAAACAATTGGTCCTGCTCCTGCTCCGGCACGCCAATCCCCGTGTCCTCCACCGAGACCTGGACCCTTGATTCGTCCACGGCGGTCCGTACCGTGATCCTACGGAGTTCACGGCCGGTGACCGCTTCAAGTCCGTTGCGAACCAGATTGACGACGACTTGCTCCAACTGCACGCGATCGGCATGGACGACGATCGGCGCGGGCGACAATTCCAGACGGATCGATGCGTCCGCGACGTGTGTCATTGGCGTCAGAATTGCCACCGCATCGCGAATCACCACATTCATGTCCAGCGTGGAACGGACTCCATCGGTTTTGCCCACGAACGCTCGCAAACGCCGGATGATCTCGCCGGCTCGCACCGCCTGCTCGGCGATCAGGCGATTCAATTCTTGCAGCGTTTGCCCCAATTCGTCCGGGCAGTTTTCGAGCTTCTTCTCGGCGACGGCCGCAAAGTTGGCAATCGCGTAAAGCGGTTGATTGACCTCGTGCGCAATACCGGCGACCAACTCTCCCATCGTCGAAAGCCGCGACACATGCGCGAGCTGGGCCTCTTTTTCGCGGAGCTGATTTTCCGCCTGCTTGCGCTGGGTGACATCACTCATGAAACAATAGTGGCCGTCGTGCTCGCCTCCCGCATCGAAGGTTTTCACCAACAACAATTGCTTGAAGAACACCGATCCGTCTTTACGCCGCGCGCGGCATTCCAGCGTGGCACGGCCCTCACGCAACATCGTCTCATAGCCTTCGCGGGCCAGCGGTACACCGTCGTCGGGGACGGTCACCGTCCAGGACTGGCCGAGCAACTCCTCGGGCTGATACCCCAACATCTCGGCGTACTGCGGCTTGACCATGATGAAACGCCCCTCCCGGTCCAGCCGCGAGATGCCTTGCATCGCATTCTCAATCGCCAGATTCAGCTGGTCGAGTTCCTCGTTCGCTCGCTTTTGGTCGGTGATATCAATGTCGATTCCGATGAAGCCGGTCGGGTTCCCGGACTTGTCGGTGACCAGCGAAATGATCGTGGATGCCCAAAACCTGGATCCGTCTTTTCGCCGCTGCTGATACACGCCTTTCCAAGATCCGGTCTCAAAGACCTGCCGCATGCGTTCACGTTCGACCCGCTCTTCCTCCGGCTCGACGATAAACGTGACGGGTTTACCCAAGACCTCTTCCGGCGTGTAGCCGTACAACTCCTGGGCGCCGCGTCCCCAGTACGTCACCTCGCCGTCCAGGTTGGTGCCGATGACCGATTCTTGCACGCTATCGAGCAACTGTGACTGATAGTGCTCGCTCGTCGTCGGCTGGCCTGGTCGGTTCGCCGATTCGAACTCAGCCAGCTGCGTGCGCAGCGATTCGATTTCGTTTTTTAATTCATCCATGGCCGCACGATGACACCGTATCTTGGGTGCTAATCCGCCTAGCATAGCAGAATTGTCCCACGCAAACGTTGCCGTTCTCGCATCCGATCAAACGTGAAGTCAGCCAGGTGCTGCTACAGCAGCGAAACTCATCATCGGCGCGGATGATTCACGGAGGGAGCTAACGTCAACAGTTCACGCAGATCCAAACGAACATAGGGGCGTTCTGCGGCGGGGTGTCGGTGGTCGGCGTTGGACACGTACATCACTTGATCGGCGGGAACAAACAGCACGTTGTGCAGATTCGACTGCATCGCGACCGGTCGGCTCATCAGCCATTTGCCCACGTCGGCATCGATCTGACCATACTTTTCTTGAACTCGCTGCCGCAGGACTTTCAGACGATCACCCGCTGAAAGGACGACGGCGTCCTGGATGCCTTCGCCCAGTCGTCGATCGGCTTGGCCCGGCTGAATGAACTCGATCGAGTCGGGGTCGGCGGCGACACCGACGGCGCGATTGGTCTTGCCATCGGCGAAGACATAGTAATATTCGCAGGTCCGGGGGCTGTCACGCCACAACGCGATCACTTCATCGAGTGTGCTGCACTCTTCGAGCGCCCGCCGCATCAACGTCGCCATGGGCACACCGTCCCAGCGGCCTTCGCCGCCGCCACCCATTTCGCCGAGCGAGATGGCCTGGGCGTTCATCCCGCTGACGCTGCCGATGAAACCGGCGTATCCGACGTTGGCAAAAGGAATCTGCCCGTCGGCGGCAACAATGAAGGTGGTCGCCGAATCTTGCAAGCCGATGGTGGTCATGTAATCCAGCACCCGACCATGGTAAAGCTTGCCATCTCGCGTCGCCTCGCCGAAGACCGCAAAGCCGCTGCAATGAAACAGTTCCGGAAAGACGTTCAGCGAATCAACCAAATCTTCATCCAGTCCGAGTGCCCGGGCCATCGCCCGCGTCTCGATTCGATGCCGATCGGGGATGTGTGGCGACAATCGTGCGAAGGCGGCATCCAAGTCGTGGCGGAACCATCGGCCCGTGCGAATCGTTTGCACGACGCCGAACGCGTGCAGCACCGAGTCGATGCAGGCCTGCGCTTCGTCGGTCAACAATTCGCCGTGGGCGCGACCGATTTCGCGGGGTGAACCGGAGAGCAAAACGACGCGATGCCCGTCGATCCACCGCAGCCGACCGTTGGCGGTTTCCCGATCCCGCTTGCTCGGGCTCGTCAGCACCTTCGACGGCGCCAAAACCTCAACCGCTCGCCGGACCCCGCGGACCAATGTCCGCTCCAATTCGTCTCGCGGGATTTCAAGCTGTTTCATGGCGGGCCAGTCGTCCACGCCGGCCATGGTGCTGGGTTGATCGGCAAGGACCAGATCCAACTGGACATCATCCGCCCGGACCTGCAGCGAACCGCCGGACTGAAAGGAAAACGCTGCCGAGTCGCCTGCGCGTCCGTGCCGCGTCGCGGGATCATAGGTGATGCCGGCAAAGGCCTTTAGTGCGGCCGTGATGGCAGCCGCGTCCGGGGACGCCAACAACGGCGTGTACGTTGAAAGCGTCGTCCGCGTGGAAATCAATCGTTGCGACAATCCACTGGGCGACAGCGAATCGGCCACCGTCGCATCGCCTCGACCGACAAACACCACGCCGTGTTTGGGCAGCGCGAATGCCGTGGCACCCTCGCGGCGGCGAATGCGTGCCTCGTAGTCCTTGTGTTCCAGATCCAGATCGAACGCATGGATTCCATAACGGGCAAGTCGAATCTTGATCGTCTGCACGTCGCCATCGATCGGCACGTCCGCGCGGCAGTGAATTTCAAATTCCTGCTGCGATCCTGAAAGCAGATCCAGATACGGCTGCAATTTCGCGGCCAGCGGATCGATCGTCGATCCGGTATCGCCGCCGCGGGCCGAACCGGACAGCAACATGAGCCCCAGCAGCATCGTCGGATAAAGAAAACAGAAACGCCTGAACCAAAGCCGGCGAGTGCCCCGAGAAAAACCTGCCACGATCGCGCTCCAGAAATGAGAATCCGCCAATACCAACCGGCGCGATTGTACACGATCCGGCCGTCTCCACGGACCAACCAGTCAGCTGCTCATCGCCGGTTGCGGTTTCACGCTCGGCAATCCGTCGGCTTTCCAGGCGGTGTATCCGCCGTTCAGATTGACGACGTTTTTGAAACCCGCGGCCTGCAAAACGCTCGCTCCGATCGCCGAACGTGCACCGCTGCGACACTGGACGACCAGCGTCTGGTCGTGTGGCAACTGCTCGGCGCTGGCCGGCAATCGCCCCAGGAAGTGATGTCGGGCTTGATCGATGTGCCCGGCATTCCATTCGTCCTGTGACCGCACATCGATCAGTTGCACGCCACCCGATTCGATGCTGTGTGACAACTCGGCCGGCGACCCGGTGGCGTAGGTTTCGGTCGCCATCCCGGATGCTCGCACCGCTTCCACATCGTAGCCGCCCGCAATCTCTTCGACGCCGATCTTGTGTAGCACCCGAGCCGCTTCCTCCAATTGCTCGGGCCGGCAAATCAGGTACGCCGGCCGGTCGTAATCGACCAGCCATCCCGCCCAAGCGGACAGCATGTCCAGTGGAATGTTGATCGTCCCGGGAACGTGCCCCTGGGCAAACTGCGGCGATGGCGTCAGATCGACCACCGTCCCCAAGCGGACGGCATCGGCAAGTCCGTCGACATCGAGCATCTTGTGGTGATGCCCCTTGCCGAGGATGCGTGGGCCCTCTTTATTCACACGTTTCATCACCGCAAAGTATTTGGGAGCCTCGGGCTGGTCGGCCAGAATGTATTGCACGAATGCTTCTTCGTCGCTGAACTGAAGCGCGGGGTTGAACCGTTTCTCGTAACCCACCGTGGACGATGGGATCGCGCCGAGCCCCTTGCCGCAGGCGCTGCCGGCGCCATGGGCGGGCCAGACTTGCAGATAATCCGGCAGCGTCTTGAACCGCTCGACCGACTCGAACAGATCACGGGCACCGCTCTGCGCCGTGCCCACCATTCCCGCCGCTTCTTCGAGCAAATCCGGCCGCCCGATCGAACCGACGAACACAAAGTCGCCGGTGAAGATGCCCATCGGTTTGTCCGCACCACCGCCTTGGTCGGTCAAGACGAATGAGATGCTTTCGGGCGTGTGTCCGTGTGTGTGCATGACGTCGAAGCGGATGTTGCCGACCATGAAGTGATCGCCGTCGTGTAAACCTTCGCTGTCGTATCCGTCGAGAAATTGGTACTTCCACTCATCCGGACCTTCATCGGACACGTACAGTTTGGCGCCGACACGGTCGGCAAGCTCACGGGCCCCGGAAACATAGTCGGCATGAATGTGTGTCTCGGCGACCGCGGTGACTTTGAACCCTTCTTGATCCGCCATCGCCAGGTACTCTTCGATGTCGCGGCCGGGATCTACGACCACGGCCACGCCGGCCCGTTGGCAGCCGACCATGTAAGACGCGTGGGCGAGTTTCTGGTCGTAAAAATACTTGAGCAACATGATTCGTGTTCCCTCCTGAAGTGACGGGTTTGGATTACAACACCACTGATTTGAAGATCACAAAGACCGCGACCAACACGACCGCGATCGAAAATGTTTTTTGAAGCGTGGGACCTTTTAGACGCGTCGCGACGACGCCGCCCAGCCACATGCCCGCAAAACCACCCACCAGGAATTGCAGCGTCGTTTGCAGCGACAATTCGTTGCCGCCTACGATGTGCGATGCCACCCCGCTGATGCTGACCAGGACGATCACAAACAGCGACGTTCCGACGGCTTGATGGATCGCCATCCCACTGAACAACACCAGCGCCGGGACGATCACAAACCCACCACCGACGCCGAACATGCCCGACAGCACGCCCGTCATCAGCCCCACGTAGACCAGCAACCGGGCACACCGAGAGGTCAACCGCAACTTCCCGTCGGCGTCCCGCTGACAGGCGCTCCGGTCCCGCCCCGGTTCGCTTTCGGTCGTGCAAACGCCGCTGGCCACCTTCGGGTTCTTGGCCTTGGCCCACATCCGCGACGCGACGACGAACATCAGCAGCGCGAACATCACCAGCAAGACGTTCTCGGGAACGAGCTTCGACAGGTACGATCCCAGCGGCGCGCCCAGCATCCCGGCGATTGCGAACAAGAAACCCGTTCGCAATTCGATTTCGCCGCGAACCAGCCGCGGAATCGCCCCAAAGAATGCCGTGCCGCCGACTGCCGCCAGCGAGATCCCGACCGCCTCGCGCGGTGCGACCCCCAAGCCGTAAACCAACAACGGGACCGCGAACACGCCGCCACCGCCGCCGGTCAAACCCAACGCAAAGCCGACGAGACTGCCGAACAGGATGGCTAGGCCGAACATGACCCTTCGCAACCTCCGTCGCCACACTGGTTCCAGGGCATCTTGGCGATCATCGATGACATCGGGCAGTAACCCGTCAGCCCGGCGAACACCAAACCCGCCCCGATGAACGCGGAGAGCGCCACGAAGCCAGGGTGCACGAACTGCGCCAAGACCACGCCCAACACCGTCAACGTCCCGGCGGTGATTTGCATCTGCTGCCCTAGCGGCAACGATTTCTTGCCCCGCACAACAGGTAGCCCCGCTTTGTCCCACGCCAAGGTGCCGCCTTCGACGTTGACCACGTTTTCAAACCCCGCGTCGATGAATCTCTGGCACGCCTGTTTCGAACGGTTCCCACCGCGACAGATGACATACAAAGGCCGATCGGCAGCCCCGTTTCGATCGGACATCACCCGGCGGGGGTCAAGCGATTCCAACGGAACGTTCCGCGCACACTCCGCGTGGACGGCGCGATACTCCGTCGGCATGCGGACGTCGATGACGTCGATTTCGGTGCGTTGCAGTTCTTCGGCCATACGCTTCACATCAATGGTCTGCATTCGATTCTCCTGTCGTTTCCGATTGTGATTCCAATAGATCACCACCTCGCAAGGCGACGATATGTCATGTTCGCAACGGGCGATCCATGAGTGCCGTGGATCGGCGGAGCGATGGGGGCCGTGCTATTCCATTCCGCAGGTCAAAAACCTTCCTTCGATGCACGCCATCAATTGGGCCAGGTGGGGTTCGGCGACTTGGTAGTAAACCTTTCGGCCTTCCCGTTGACTGACCAAAAACCCACAGCGTTGCAACAGCCGCAAGTGCTCCGACGCCACGTTGTCCTGGATCTCACAGTCCTGGGCGATTTCGCCGACGGTATAACGACCGTGCAGCAACAACTGGACGATCCGCAGTCGGACCGGGTGGGCGAGCGTTTTCAGGCACTCTGCGGCCGCGACAAAGTCACCGACATGCCCAGGCGGTTTGGTCTGTTCTTGGGGGTTCGTTCTTGTGGCCATCACTTCTCCGTGGTTCTCTTAATTCAATATATCGCCATGTCACGAGATGTCAATGAATTATTCTCGGCCGAAACGCAGGTTTTTGTCTCCGAACCGATGGAGCAAGGTCACGACGGACCGCGTATGCTGGTGGCTGCGAGGCCGGCAGTTTGCCTATGAAATCCCTCCACCACTTGAGAATCTATGCGTCGACTGGCTTGGACCATCACCGTGCTTGTGATCTTGACGCTGGTCGGTGTCGGCTGGTTTTGGTTGGTGGAAGGGTGGTCGCTGCTGGATTCGGCGTACATGACGGTGATCACGTTGAGCACGGTGGGTTACGACGAAGTCCGTCCGCTGACGGCCAGAGGCCGCATCTTCGTGATGGTCTATCTGGTCTTTGGATTGGGTGTGTTTCTATTCGCCGTCGTGCAATTCGGCGAAATGATTGTACGCGCCGAATTAAGAACTTGGTTGAGGAGACGAGGTATGAACTCGGCATTGAAGGCGATGAAGGACCATTTCATTATCTGCGGCTTTGGCCGCATGGGGCGGACGCTTTGTCGCCACCTGGCCGAGCGAAAGTTAAAGTTCGTTGTCATCGACCACAACGAGGAAAAACTGGCCCGCTGCGAAGAGCTCGGATGGCCCTGCGTGCGTGACGACGCGACCAGCGACCGCACGCTGCTGGACGCCGGCATCGAGCGCGCCCGCGGCATGGCGGTCGTCTTGGACAGCGATGCCGACAACCTGTACGTCGTGTTGTCGGCCCGCCTGATCGCGCCAACGTTGCAGATCATTGTTCGTGCGATGGACGAGGACAGTGCGCACAAGATGGAAAAGGCAGGCGCCAACCGCGTGGTCAGTCTGCTCAGCTCCGGTGCCGCGACGATGGCGCAACTGCTGATCAATCCACAGGTCGAAGACTTTTTCGAGTTCGTCACCGGCACCGGTTCGGGCACCGCGTTGGACCTGGCCGAGATCCGTGTGACGGCCGAATCGCCGTGCGCGAATCATCCGCTGTCGGCAACCGATTTTCGTAACCGCGGGGTCATCATCGTCGCCATCCGACGGGCCGACGGGGAGATCCTGCTGCCGCCAACGGCGGAGACGATCATTCGCCCCGATGACGTGTTGATCGCCCTCGGGAAAGTTTCTGCCGTGTCCCAGTTCCTGACCAGCGAACAACTCTCCTCGTAACGGACGACCGGAGAGATGCCCCGCGAGAAACCATGAACGAACTGATTCCCGCCGTCAGCAGTTGGCAGACGATTGCCGACTACTTTGCGTTGGATACCTCGCAGGTGTTCCAGACGGACATGTTGCTACGTTATCTGATTCAGGTGATCCTGCTGTTTGGTTCGGCGTTCTTCTCCGGTTCTGAGACGGCGCTGTTTTCCCTCTCCCACGTGGACTTTCAATACTTACGTCAAACGAGGCATCGACACGCCGAAAAACTGCAGGCACTGCTGGACGAACCGCGGCGTCTGATCGTTTCGATTCTGTGCGGAAACGAACTGGTGAACATCGCGGCGGTCGCCAACATGACCGGGATTCTGGTCGCACTCTACGGGGAAGCCAAAGCGGGATGGATTGCGGTATTGGTCATGTTTCCCTTGCTGTTGTTGGTCGGCGAGGTGACCCCCAAGACGATCGCGGTCACCAATCCCCGGCGGATCAGTGCGGGAGTCGTCGCCGGCCCGCTGTGGCGGTGGGTGCGTTTGATCGGGCCGATCCGTTGGCTGGTTCGCATCGTTTCGGACCGCATCACGACTTGGATCGTCGGACCACAACGCGAACCGTCCAACATTCTTCAGATCGACGAATTTCGCAGCGTGATCGAGGACGTCGTCGAGACGGGGAAGCTGAATGTCACCGCACGAACGCTGATCAACAACCTGCTGTCCGCCGGCGCCACCGAGATCGTAAAAATCATGACTCCGCGCACCAGCACGTTCTTTTTGAATGCAGATGCGGGTGTGGCAGAGATCATCCATCGATTCAGCCAGGAACGGCATTCACGTGTCCCGGTGTACCGCAATCACCGCGACAACCTGATCGGCTTCCTGCACGATGACGACATCGTTCGGCTGCACCTGGAGGGTGCCGACTATTCGAAGTTGGCGGTGGAGGACATCGTTCGCCCGCCGATTGTCGTGCCGTTGACCAAGACCGTCGATGAAATGTTTGACTTCTTCGTCAAGAGCAAAGCCCGCGCCGCCGCCGTGCTGAATGAATTCGGTGGCGTCGCGGGGTTCATCACCGTCAACGACGTGTTGCGTTCGATTTTCGGATCGCTGGCACACCGGACCGACGCCCAGCAGCGAATCGTGCAGATCGGGCCGAGCACCTACGAGGCCCCCGGCGACACGAAACTGGGCGAACTCGACCGTGTCACGAACTTTGATCTTCACGATCCCCGCATGACCACCATCGCCGGCGTCGCGTTTCGTCACATCGATCGGCTGCCCTGCATCGGCGACCAGGTCATCGTCGATGGGGTCGCCATCACGGTCTTGGAAATGGACGAGCACCGAATCGCGCGGGTCCGTGTCTGCCGCGCAGAAACGGCCTCCGAAGCGCCTGCAACAGGAGCCACCCAATGAGCACACTGGACCTTGCCTGGATCATCCCGGTGATGATTCTGATGTTATTGCTGAAAGGGTTTTTCTCCGGATCGGAAATCGCCCTGGTCAACGCCGACAAAATCAAGTTGTCCCATCGGGCCAAGCAAGGCAACCGCGGCGCCCACCGCGTTGTGCAGTTGTTCAAGCGGCCCGAAAAGCTGCTGACCACGACGCTGATCGGCACGAACATTTCGACGGTCGTGCTGACCACGCTGGGGACCTTGATGTTCATCCATTTCTTCGGAAATCGATGGGGAGACCTGTATGCGTTTGTGTTCTTCACCCCGTTGCTGCTGATTCTCGGTGAGATCGTGCCCAAGAGTATCTATCAACAGGAATCCGACCGGATCGCGCCGATCGTCGTCTTTCCCCTCAGCGCGTTTGCGTGGATTTTTGCGCCGATCGTTTATCTGTTTTCGCGGATCGCGCGGGGTGCCGCGTGGCTGGCCGGCGGCGGTGCGACGTCCCATCATTTGTTTATCACCCGCGACCAACTTCGCAGCGTCATTGAAATGGCCGATCGCGCCTCGGACACCACCGTCTTTGACCGCTTTCGAATCGAACGCGCGATTCGCTTTTCCGAGACGACGGTCGGCGATGTGATGTTTCCCGTGGCCGACATGGTGGCCATCGACAACGAAAAAACGACCAACGATGCCATCCAATTGGTCCGCCGTCGCGGCTTCCATCGGTTACCGGCCTACCAGGGCGATACCAACAAC